>JARKSS010000039.1 GCA_029974175.1 Vicinamibacterales bacterium | reverse complement strand
GGTGGCCGAGTGGCGCAGCCAGGTGATCGCGCTGGCCGGAGCGTGCGACGGCCTCATCGAGGAACTGCTCGACGAGGCGGAAGTGGCCCGCCGGCGGCGCCCCGACCTGGGTCCGACCGCGTACGAGATCGACGCGCCGATGCGCGGGGCGCCCCGGCCCGATCCCGAGATCGAGGGCGCGCGCTTCCTCGCCTGGCTCGCGGCCGAGCGCCAGGGCGGACCGGCCGCGCTGCTGCCGCTCGGGCGCGGCGAGCTGAAGGACCTGCTGCTGCGGTGGGCGGCCGGCCACGAGGCGGTCAGGGCCGTGAGGGACAGGCGAATCGACGAGGTGCTGTCGTCGATTTCGGCCGACGACCGCCGCCGCCACCTCCGGCAGCTGGTGGCGCTCGCGGCCGCCGCCGGGTCGGCGGAAAACGGCGGACCTCCCGCGGTCTACGTCTTCGGCGTCGAGGACGTGGAGCGCACGTCGCTCTCGCAGGCCGAGGTGAACCAGCTCGTGCCGCCAGCCGCGGCGGCGCGCATGGTGTCTACGGCTGATTCGCGGCGGATCTTCTGCATCGGCGTGGCCGGCTAGGAACTTGGAACGCGAAGGTCGGGCTAGCCCGCCGAAGCCGCAGCCTGCCCGCCGTACCCGCGAACGAAGTGAGCGTTTGGCGAAGGCGGGAGCGTAGCGAGCGTTTGGCGAAGGTCGGGTCGCCACCCGGGGGGCAGATCGTGAACAGGCCGCCTTTCACGATCTGACCCTCGCGTGGTTTCGGGCGTCAGCGGCCGCTCAGGCGCCAGCGGCCGCCGCCGCGCGCGGAGATGTAGAGGAAGATGAAAGAGTAGAGCGCGGCCAGCTCGCCGCCGTTCTGGATCGGGAAGAGCGCGCGCGGCGCGTGACGCCAGAAGTAGGCCACCGCCATCTCGCCGGCCAGAATGAGAGCCACCCAGCCCGCCTGGATGCCGAGCGCGATCAACACGCCGCCCACCAGCTCGAGCACGCCCGCCAGCCCGTAGATCGAGTGGAGCGGCACCGCCTTCCCCCCGAGCAGCCCGAACACCTTCTGCACGCCGTGCTGCGCGAACAACAAACCCGCCACCACGCGGAGCAGGAAATACGTGACTTCCGAGTACCGGTCGGACCAACGGGCCATGGGGCGACTCCTCGTTGAAGTTTCAGGAAGATCCATCCTACCCCAGCAGGCGGCCGGCCGGCCCGCTGGAACCAAGGGGGCCCGCGATGCTATGTTCTGTCGTTCATGGACCCGGCGGTTCGGCCCCACACCCTTCGCTTGAACGGCTGGAAGGAGATTGCGGCCCACTTCGGCCGTACGGTTCGCACCGTCCAGAGGTGGGAGCGCGAGCTGGGCCTGCCGGTCCACCGCCTCTCCGCCGGCAAGGGGGAGACGGTCTTCGCGCTGCCGGCCGAGCTGGACGGGTGGCTCGTCCAGAACGAGCGCGCCCCCGGCGGTCCTGGATCGGCCGACCCGAACGGAAGCGGAAGCCGTGAGATCGACCCGGGCAGCGGGCCCGGCGCCCTTCCCGCCCGACCCGCCCGCCGCAGCTTTGCCAGCCTCCTCGCTGTGTTCCTGGTCGGCGTCGCGGTGATCGCGATCGTTCTCCTCGTGGCGTGGCACCCGCCGGGCACGGTGGACGGCGAGCGACGGGTCCCCTCGTCTTTCAAGCGGGACGGCCAGCAGCTGACCGTGCTCGATCAGTCAGGCCAGGTCCTCTGGACGTGGCGCGCGCCCTTCCCGCTGAGCGAACGCGAGTACTCCGACCAGCCGGGGGTGCCCGCGTTCCCGCGGGTGCTGTTCACCGATCTCGAGGGCGACGGCTCGATCGAAACGGTGTTCTGCGCCCTCGGCGGCGTGCTCGCCGACTCGGCCGTGTACGTCTTCGAGCAAGACGGCACAATGCGCTTCGGCTGGGAGTACCAGGGGCAGAAACGGTTCGGCGACGTCACCTATTCTTCGCCATGGAGGATCGCCGGGGTCGTCCTGCGCCCGGCAGGAAGCCGCGAGGAGATCTGGGTGGCTCTCTTCCATATCCCGTGGTTCCCGTCGGCGCTCGTGAGGCTCGACGCGAAAGGGAAGGTGACGGGCGAGTTCTGGCACCCGGGGTACGTCACCGCCGTGGTGCCGGCCACCATCGGAGGCCGCGAGGTGCTGGTCGTCGGCGCCAGCAACAACGACTTCCGCAGCTCGGCCCTCGCGGTCGTGGACCCGGACGTTCCCACCACGGCGCCGGCCCTGCGCCCCGACTACGCCTGTGCCGACTGTCCCGGGGGGCGGCCCCTGCACTATCTCGTCTTTCCACGGACCACGCTCGCGCGCCAGTTCGACCCGGTGGGGGCAATCCAGGCAATCACCGTGGACGCGGCCGGGCAGATGGTGGTGGCGGTCGAGCAGCTGGGCGTGTCGCTGACCGGTATGGCAACCCCCGCGCAGGCGTCGGTGCATTACGTGTTCGACAGCAACATGCGCCCGGTCTCGGCTGAACTGGGCGAGACCTACGTCAGGGCCTACCGCGAGCTGCTGGCCCAGAAACGGTTCACCGCACCCCCGAATTTCGACGAGCAGTCGGAGCTGTGGCCGGTGCGCAAGTGGGATGGCTCGGCGTTCGTCCCGCTTCAACCGCCGCCGCGGTGAAATGTTGCCAGGCCCCATTCGCGTCACAAGCGACGTACCCCCACCGCACCGTGCGAACGGTGCAGCGGTGGGAGCGCGAGCTGCGGCTTCCGATTCACCGGCTGGCCACCGGCAAGGGCGATACGGTCTACGCGCCGGTGGACGACGCTCCTTCTACCTCACCTTGATCAGCTCGCTCTTGACGTTGAAGCCGCGGTACTCGAGCTGCAGCGGCGCGCCGGGCGGGACGTCGTAGACCAGCGTGAAGCGCCGCGAGCCGCCGGCCGGGACCACGTTGCGGCCATCGAGCCGGCAGGGCGCCTGCGTGCTGGCCCTCGATGGGACGATGCGGGCGTCGCCCGGCCCCACCAGCCGGAACTGCTGCGCGGCCTGCAGCTCGATGCCGGCGCCCGTGCGCAGGTTCTCGACGACCAGGTCGAGCGCAACCTGTTCGGCCCCGGCGGCCGGCGGGGGCAGCCCGGGCGGTACCGCCGTGCCCGGCAGCCTCAACACGCGAAGCACGTCGCCGTCGGTGATCGTCGCCTCGGGCGCGGACCACTTCGGCTTCACCTCGCCCAGCACGGGCAGGTCGATCGCGGCGCCCTGCCTGGGCCGGAACAGCAGCGCGGCGGCTCGCGTGTCCGCGGGAACGCTGAACGCGAGCTGCCCTTCGCTCGGCACGAACGGGGTGAACCGGCCGCGCGGCGCCAGCGGGCGGGTCAGGCCCGCGGCGTCGCGATCGGGTGAGAAGACGCACCCCTGGTCCGTCAGAAGGAAGCCGAAATCCGCGAACGGCAGATCGACGAGCGCTTCCTTGCGGCTGATGCCGCGCAGGGTGACGACCAGCCGCCGCCGGCCCGGGTCCTTCGCGTCGGCCCACGTCGCGCCCGTCGCGGCCAGCTCCACGATCTCGTTCGCCCTGGCCGATCCTCCGAGACCGGTCGCGAGCGCCGGCACCGGGCCCGAGATCGGGACGAGCAGGTGGCCGTTCACCGAGTCGAGGAACAGCAGGGCGAGCGACTTCGCTCCCGCCTGCGTCTCGAACGCCAGCCCGCCCGACACCACCTGTTCGAACCCGGGGATGCTGAGCCCGTCCGGCCCGACGTGGCCGGGCAGCCCGCGCGTCGCCTGCACGTCGATCGGTTCGGCGACACGGCCGTCCACGATCAGCCAGAGCAGGTTCGGGAGAGGCCGGGCTTCGAACTTCACGTCCTCGAGGGTGGTGTCCGCCGACGCCGCGGCCTTGTCCTGCGCGGTCGCGCCGCCGCCGAAGCCGAGCGATCCCGCGCCCGCCGTGCGGTCGGCCGCCTTCTTCCGGTTCACGGCCTTCTTCGGCACCAGGTTCTTCCACGCCGTCTCCACGATCACGAACTCGCGCCCGGCAGACGCCGTGCGATTTCCAATCGACGGCAGAACCCGCACGCCGGTCACGCGCAGCTCGATCGCCTTGCTCGCGGCAGCCTGCCCGGCTGCGGCGATGGTGACCTTCCCGGCTGCGGCTGCCGACGGGCCTTGCACGCTTGTGCCTCCGGACGCTCGCAGCTGCGGGAGGGCGCCTCCGTTCGCAGCCGCCCACACCAGCCAGCATCCGGCAAGGCATACCGGCAGTCGTCGTGTTCGTGTCATCGATGCCCTACTTACCGAAGTACCCGGCCCCGGCTCCGAGCGCCCCGATGAAATCCCCCAGGAGGCCCATGAGCGAGTCCTTGATCAGGTAGCCGAAACCGGTGAAGAAGCCGCCGAGCACGCAAATGAGGTAGAGCAGGTAGCGAACCGCTTCGACCTTCGCGCCCCCCGCTCCGAGCAGGCAGAAGCCGATCAGCACGCCCCGCAGGAAGCCTTTTGCCGCGACCTCGGCCATCGCCTGTCCCCAGCCCCTGTCTCCGATGGCGACCGTCTCGCCGCTAGAAGGGTCGATCTGCCAGAAGACCCCCTCCGCGACGCCGATGCCGGTGGGTGCGACAACCACGTGCCCGCCTGCAACGCTGTCGGTCACGCGCGCCTTCGCGTCGGCCGGCAGGTCGAGTGCCGCCGCCTCTGCGCTCGAGCGCACGGCGACCCATTTCGCGCCCTTCTCCACCAACTCCGAGAGACGCTGGGCCGCCGAGCTGGCAATCGACGCGTTGCCGCAGCACCCCTGCGAAACGAGCAGCGCCTCGGCGCTGCTGTCGATCACTCCCTGCCGCAGGGCGAGCGCAAACGGGTCGTTCCCGTCGGCCGGCCACGCGCCGACCGCGTTGGCGACGATGTCCACTGCCTGCTGCGCGCTGACGCCGCCCGCCTCTGGCGCGGCTAGCGCGCGATGCAGCGACAGCACGTTCACCTCGCGGATGAAGACGTGGTCGCGCTGAGGGTTCCACGCCGCGCGGGCGAGGGCAAGGATGTGCAACGGGCCGGGCAGCGGCTTGATACGGCTGCCCAGGCGGGCAATCTCGGCATCCGATGGGGCCGATGGGGCCGCGAGGGCCTGCAGCGCGCCACGGTTGTCGAGCACGCCGCGCGCGGTGCGCCACGCCACGAACTCGTGCGAGAGCGCCCAAGCCAGCGGGAGGATGGTGGTGTCGCCGAGCAGCGCGAGGCTGCGCTCGAGGCGCTGGGAATCGGTTAGCGGCGCGGCCGTCCCGCTTCCCTGGGCGCGCGCCGCGGGCCCGAGCAGGTCGACAATGGCCCGGCGGACCCTCTTCGGATCCCGCCCGGGCGCCCGGATCTCGTACTCGAGCCACACCGCCGTCAACGCGGCATCGGAAGACGAGCCCTGGCCGGCCGGCTCACTTGCCGCCGGACTCGGACTCTCGCCACCGCCCATCAAGCCGCCGAGCCCGCCGAGCGCACCCCCGCCGAACCCGCCCGGCCCTCCCTGCGCCGCGGAAACCGGTGCGCCGAGCGCGCCGGATGCCTGGAAGGCCCTTCCGGTCCTGTCCCCGTTCGGCAGGGCAAGGACCGGCTCCCACGCATTCACCGCGACTGCGGCCTCGCGGAGCTGGGCTTCGACGTCGCCGCCGAGCGACAGGCCTTGTGCGACGAACGGCCTGAAACGCAGGACGAACGCCTCGCCTTGCAGATCCTTGCCGGCGACGGTGTACGTGAGCACCTGCTGCTCGAGCAGCCGCGCGCCCGCCGACTGCTCGATGACGACGCGGATGTCGAGCGCGTGCTGGAGCGGGCGTGGCACCTGCGCGGGGGCCATCGTCGCTGCCGGTACCAGCGGATCGCCCGGCCCGCCGGCCACCCCTGCCGGATCGAGGTCCACCCAGGCGCCCTCGTCCTGCAGCTGAACCCACCAGTGGTCGGAAGCGGCCGCGAGGTTCGCGCCGTCGTCCGCGGGGCGCGCGGGCCCGAGCGCCGCGAGGAGCAGCGCCGACCGCTGCTCCGAGGTGCGCGATGCCGCCTCGACCACTCGCGCCGCCTCGGCGTCGGCCTTCTCGAGGGCCGGCGCCAGGCCTGCCGTGTCGATCCCGCGCTTCTTCGCGTACACGGCGACTACGGCGGCAGCCGCCGACGGGCTTCCGCCCGCGAGGGCCGAGGTGGGCGGCTTGGCGTACGCAGCGAGCAACTGCCGCCCGGCCTCGGGCGTGAGCGTGGCGCGCGCGAGGCGCACCGGCTTGCCGGCCGCCCGCAGCAGGTCGGCGAGAAGAAGCGATCGGTCGAGGCTGTTGCCGCGACGATCCATCAACACGCCCGCCGCGCCGCGCAGCGTCCCAAGGTAGGGGACCCACCGCGTCTCGCGCGCCACCCACGCCAGCAGTTCCGGCGGCGTCGCGCCAGCCTTGAGAACCGCCGTCCGCTGGAACGTATCGGAGGGGGTTGCCTGGATCGTCGCCTCGGCGAAGTCGATCAGGCGCTTGACGCGCGGCTCGACGCTGCCCGGGTCGCTTTCGTCGGTTGCGCCGAGCAACCGGGCAAGCTCGCCCCCCTCCGTGGTTGCCGCCTCCACAGCTCGTTCGACCGCGGCGGCCGTGAGAGGCTGCGCAGTTCCTTCCGGCTGCACATTGTTCGCGCTCTCCGAGGCCGGAGAGACGATGCCGTAGGTCCGGAAGCCGTACGCCGCGAGGGCCACGAGAGCAACCGCACCGACGATCCAGGCGAGCCGTCCGACGCTGCGTGCCATGGTGGTCTCCTCGCGGGTAGAGCGCGCGGCCTACTTGTTGTCTTCGGTCGGCAGTGGCGGTGGCGCGAGGGGCACCGTCTCCGGGACAGGCGGCGGGGTGTCGGGAGGCGCTTCCGGAACGGCCGGCGGGGCCGGCGGAGCGGCGTCGGCCGCGGGCTGCTCGTCTTCGGCCTTGATCTTCTCGATGTCGGCGCGCTTGCCGGCAATCACGGCCTGCTCGGCCTCGATCTGCTGCTCGAGCGTCGCGACCCGGTCGGCCAGCGGCTGCAGGTCGGCGGCGTTCAGCCCACCCGAGCGGAGCATCGCGATCGCCTTCGCGCCCGCGTCGGCCTTGACCTGGGCGATCTCGGCGGTGAAGCCGGCGATCTTCCGCTCGACCTCCCCGATCTCGCCCTTGATCTTCTGAATCCGCATGAACTGGTCGGCCTCGCGCTTGGTCTTGTCCACCGCGTCGCCGACGGCCTTGGTCACCTTGTCGAAGAAACCCATGAACGGTCCTCCTGTCCAGCAGGGCTGAAGCCCTGCTCTAACGCTGCTCACAGGCGAGACGCCTGTGCCACTGTGCCACTCACAGGCGAGACGCCTGTGCCACTGTGCCACTGTGCTACTGCAGGGTGAGCTGGCCGTTCTTCATCGCGATCGTCAGCGTCACCGACTGGCCGAGCGCGACGCTCACCTTGGGGGCCACCAGCTCGCGGGCGCCCGCCTTCACCGCCACCTTGTAGGTGCCGGGCGGCAGGGGGTCGCTGCCGCTCCCCGCCTCGCTCGCGAGCACCACCTTCCCGGCCATGTCGTACACGGTGTAGGGGAACTTCTCGATCGCCGCGACCGTCACCGCGTCGGCAAGCGCGGCCCCGGTGTTGGCCGCGTAGTACAACCCCCCGGTCGCCTGTGCGAAGGCGGCCAGCTCCTGCTGTGTCTTCGGGTTCTTCAGCGCGAAGCCGACGATGTTGAGGCGGATGTCGAGGCCCGAGGCCTTCAGCTCCTCCGCGGCCTTCACGGGATCGCCCTTGCAGCTCTCCTCGCCGTCGGTGATGAGGATCACCGTGCCGCCGCCCAGCTGCTTCAGGTCGCCGGGCGCCTGCAGCGACGAGTAGACCAGCGGCGTCTCGCCCTTGGGCTTGAACGCGCTGGCGCTCTTCATGATCGCGGCGCGATTGAGCTTTCGCACCGGGACGAGCAGCTGGGTGTCGGTGCAGGTCTTCGGCGAGGTGGAGGCCTCGCGGTGGCCGTACATCCTCAGGCCGACGTTGAAGTCGTCGGGCAGCGTGTTGAGCACCTGGTCGAGCGTCTCGAGGGCGACGTCCCAGCGCGTCTTCTTTCCCGCCATCACCGCCTTCATCGAGCCCGACGCGTCGAGGATGATCTCGAGGTTCCTGCGCGTCTTGGTGGGCGGCGCGAGCTGGCTGACCACCGCCAGCTCGCCCGACTTCAGAGGTCCAACCTGGAGGCACAGCGAGTTGGTCTTGCCGTCGGCCGCCGCTCCTTTGACCTCCAGCGCGAACGGTTTCACCTCGCCCCCGGCAGGCATCGTCAAGGAGAGCTTCGATTCCTGGAGGCTCGACACCTCGAGGCTTGCCGGCTCGAAGGCCGTCTTCAGGCCGGGGATTGCGGGCGTGGCCGACGCCGTGAGCGACACCACCCCCTTGTAGCCGAGGTTCGAGACCAGCGAGAGCGGGTACTCGTAGGTCTTCCCGGGCTGCACGCCCCGCCAGCCGAGGCGCGGCTCGGTGGTGACGATGAAGTTGCCGACCCTGATCGAGCACGGCAGGTTGTCGGTGTTGAACCCCTGCGACAGCTGGCGGGCGTGGATGACGTCCATCCACCGCGTGCCGACCATGTCCACGTCGAGGCCGTCCCAGATGATGAGGCCGCGGCCGTGGTGCGCGTACGCCTGGACGACGCCGAAGATGCCGTCGGCGTTCTTCACCACCATGTGGCCGCACCAGCCCGGATCCCACTCCATGATCGCGTTCGAGTCGCCCAGCTCGTTGCCCGGCGGCGGCCAGCTCACCCACTCGGCGGTGTCCACGAAGCCGGGACGCGTCCTGTAGGTGTGCGCCATCCAGTTGTTCTCGACGATGCGCAGCACGGAGCCCGGCTTGCCGAAGGCTCCCGGGTTGTCCGACTTGAAGCGGTAGGGCAGCCAGCTGTAGTCAGGCGTGCTCCCGCACTTGTCCGAGTCGTGGATGATCAGCTTGTGGCCCGCGGCGACCCACGCCGTCAGCGCCTTGCGGAATCGCGGGCTGAGCGGCTTGAGGTTGCACGCCTGCTGCATCACCACCGTGTCCACGCCGGCGAGCATCCACGGCTGCACGTGGTTGAGTGCGACGAGCCTCGTCTTGATTCGCCCGAAGATATCCAGTTCCTTCCACTTGGACGGGTACGTCTT
The DNA here is from genome assembly GCA_029974175.1 of Vicinamibacterales bacterium. Taxonomy (GTDB): domain Bacteria; phylum Acidobacteriota; class Vicinamibacteria; order Vicinamibacterales; family Fen-181; genus JARKSS01. The sequence goes on along the minus strand of JARKSS010000039.1, from coordinate 6,473 downwards.
CGGGAAGCGGCCGCTTTCGATCCCCAGCGGCACGAACGAGCTGGGCCCGCCCAGGTAGTTGGTCATCAGCAGCAGAACGTTGCGGCTCTCGCCGTCGCCCGGGTCGATGTCGGGATCGGCATCGGGCGAGCAGCCCGCCACGGGCGCGCGCTGGGCGGCGGCCGCCTTGGCTCCTTCGGCCATGAAGACGGGCTCGGCGATCTCGGGGTGGCGTGTGAGAAGCGGCACGTAGCCCGGCGCCTGGCCCTCGAACACCTGGATCCGCGCGATGCGGAAGGCGTACGGGTTTCCCGCGACCTTCGGGTCGCGGTGGTTGTTCAGGAAGCGGACCTGGACGAAGCGCGCCTCGACCGGCTCGAAGGTGAGGGTTACTTCCGCGTGCTTGAAGGCGTTCGGCTCACGGGCGACCGTCGCAGCACTCACCTTCGTGAAGCCCTCGGGCGCGGCCGCGTTCGTCGTCCAGATCTCGACGTCGCGCATCCCGAGGTCATGGGGCAGGCTCTCGAGCCTGACGGCCCTGACGAGCACCGTCTCGCGCTCGAAGAACGAGACGAGGGCCTCGACCGGCCCTTTGCCCTCAACAGCGTGGCTCCAGTCGCCGGCGAGGATGCCCTGCGCGTGGTTGAGGTCTTTCGCGCCGCTCAATGACTCGAGCCGGCCGCCCCCGGCGAGGGCGGCGACGACGCCATCGAAGGCGGGGACGGCGGACTGCTGCGCCGCCGCGGCGCCGCGGGGGGGAGGGGCGCCCGGCTTTGGCGCCGCCTGTTGCGCGACCGATACGGAACCCGCCAGACCGAGAAGGACCAGGCTAACGACCAGCACTCTCCTCATGGGCCGACGCTCCCCGGGGGCGGGTATCACGCGCCAAGGATTGTAGCTGAGCCAGCTCCCTGATCTACACTGTCCCGCCATGTCCACCTCCTTTTCCGTTTCCCCCGCGGGCGAGCGCTTCCCGCTCCCCACTCCCGAGGACGATGCGCGCGAGCTGGCGCGGATCGAGAAGCTGGTTGCCGCGGCCCGCGCCGAGGGCCAGGAGATCGTCGTCGTCATGGGCGTCGGCTTCGTGGGCGCCGTGATGGCCGCGATCGTGGCCGACTCCACCGGTCCCGACGGCACGCCGGGCAAGTTCGTCATCGGGTGCCAGCGCCCGAGCACGCGCAGCTACTGGAAGATCCCGCTGCTGTCGCGGGGCGAGTCGCCGGTGAAGGCCGAGGATCCCGAGGTCGAGCCGATGATCCGGCGCACGGTGCTCGAGAAGAAGACGCTGGTGGCCACGCACAACAGCGACTGCCTGCGGCTGGCCGACTGCGTGGTGGTGGACGTCCAGTGCGACTTCTCGAAGCGCGACCTCGGGAACATGCGGAGCGGCGCCGCCGAGATGAGCGCGCTCGAGGCGACGATGAGGACGATCGGGGAGCGGATCCCGGCGTCGTGCCTCGTGCTGATCGAGACCACCGTGGCGCCGGGAACCACCGAGTTCGTGGCGTGGCCGATCATGAAGCGGGCGTTCGCCGCCCGCGGCATCGCCGCCGAGCCGCTGCTGGCGCACAGCTTCGAGCGGGTGATGCCGGGGCGCGAGTACGTCCGCAGCATCCGCGACTTCTGGCGGGTCTGCTCGGGCTGCACGGCCGAGGCAAAGGCGCGCGCGGCGAAGTTCCTCGGCGAGATCCTCAACACCCGCGACTTCCCGCTCACGGTGATGGACCGGCCGATCGAGTCGGAGACGACCAAGATCGTCGAGAACTCGTACCGGGCGACGATCCTGGCGTTTCTCAACGAGTGGAGCCTGTTCGCCGAACGCAACGGGGTCGACCTGGTGAAGGTGATCCAGGCGATCAAGGTGCGGCCGACCCACGACAACATCATCTTCCCGGGGCCCGGCATCGGCGGCTACTGCCTGCCGAAGGACGGCGGCCTCGGCTACTGGGCCTACAAGCACATCCTCGGATTCGAGGACCAGGACGCCCTCTTCAAGATCACGCCGGCGGCGATCGACACCAACGACACCCGCGCGCTGCACGTCGCCGAGCTGACGCGCGACGCGCTGCGGAACATGGGGCGCTACATCGCCGGGGCCGACGTGCTGCTGGCGGGCGCCAGCTACCGCGAGGACGTCGGCGACACGCGCTACAGCGGGTCGGAGCTGGTCGTGCGGAAGCTGACCGAGATGGGCGCCGAGATGCGGGTGCACGACCCGTACGTGGACCATTGGTACGAGCTGGAGAGCCAGGACACCTACCCGGCGCCGGGCCACTCGTGGGCGCGCTTCTTCCGCAACCAGCAGGGGCTCACCTCGCTGCGCGTGCAGCACGACCTGCCGAAGGCGCTCGCCGGGGCCGAGGCGCTGATCCTCGCGGTGCGCCACGCGCCGTACCTGGTGCTCGAGCCCGACGAGGTGGTGCGCTGGGCCGGCGGGCCGCTGGCGGTGATCGACTGCTTCGGCATCCTGACCGACGACCGCATCCGCCGCTACTTCGAGCTGGGGTGCGAGGTGAAGGCGCTCGGCCGCGGCCACATCCAGCGGATCAAGGAGGAGGTGAGGGGGCAGAGGAGAGTGATCGTGTAGCGTGTCGTGCTGGGGGTGCTGGAGGTGCCGGAGGTGCCGGAGGTGCTGGTGCTGGAGGTGCCGGAGGTGCTGGTGCCCCCCGAATCCTACCGCGGCAGCCCCTTCGTCACGCGCTGCGCGTTCGTGTGATACACCTTCCGCAGCACCTCGTCGGGGAGGTCCATCCCGTACAGCTTCCAGAACGCGTGGTAGTCGCGGTAGTAGTCGAAGTACTCGTCCGCGGTCTCGAGCACGCGCCAGTAATACGGGAACTCGGACGGCGCGTACGAGTCCTTCCCGAACAGCACGCGGTCCTGGTACTTGATGAAGAACTCGCGGGCGGCGCGCGGCTGGCGGCCGAAGTCGTACAGCACGGCCGAGAGATCCATCACCACGTTCGGGGCGGCGTCGAGCAGCTTCGCGGCCCGCGCGAGGTCGTTGCCGTACCAGCCGAAGTGCGCGTTGATGAACCGCGTCTTCGGGTTCGCGGCGAACATCGCGTCGCGCTCCTTCATCAGCTCCTCGAAGCTGGGCTCGCCGGGCATGTTGTGGCGCCGATCGGGGAAGAGCGCCAGTTCGAGCCACCGCTCGTTGTGGTAGTCGAGCGGCGAGAAGAACTCCTGCGGCTCGCCGGTGTGGATCAGGACGGGGATGTCGAGGCGCGCGGCCGCCTCCCAGACCGGCTTCAGCGCCGGATCGTCCACCTTCAGGCGTGTGCCGTCGGCCTTGCGCACGCGCAGCCCGAGGTTCTTGTACACCTTCAGGCCGATCGCCCCGTTGCGCACCGCCTGCTCGAGATCGGCCACCTGCTTCTCGGCCCAGCCCGGGCTGCCGGCGCCCTGGAAGTTCACGTTGGCGAAGACGCGGAAGCGGTCGGGGTGCTTGCTCGATCGGATGTAGTCGACCTTCTGCTTCACGGCGGCGGCGTCGCCCCCGCTCAGGTTCACCAGCACGCGCACGTTCAGCGCGTCCATCTCGGCAATCAGCCGGTCGATCGTCTCGGGCGTCGGGCCGGTGTGGCTGTGGATGTCGACGACGGGGAACTTCGCACGCGGGACCTTGTGCTCGGCGACCACCAGCGTGGAGCGGGGCCGGTAGTCTACGATGCTGGGGGGCGGCAGCTCGGGCGCCGCGCACCGCCCAGGGCGGATCTCGGTCGTCCCCGGCGGGCACTCTCCCTGCTCGTCGGGCGGTACGGTGCCGGGCCGCTGCGCAAGCGCGCCGCCTGCGACCAGCAGCGCTGCGATTGCCGCCCCGGCGGCCGACCACTTCAGCCTGCGCGACACCCGGCCCGGCAGCGACAGCTTCCCCGGCAGCGACACCTTCCCCCGCTCGCCCATGCCCTCTCCTCTGTTGACAGCCCTGCTCCCATGATAGCCGCTCGGGGCCAGCCGGGCCCCGCGGAGTTCCCGCGCCGCCGCCGCCGACCACCCAAGCGAGCCGCCCATCGTCGCGGATGCATGTGGTAGCCCCGACAGCGAGACCGGTCGGCCCGGCGGGCGGACGCGGTAAGATCGAGCCGGGGCAATCCAAGCGAGGCGGAGGAAGAGATGGCGATGGCTTTCGAGGTGCGCGAGCCCGGGCTCCGCCGCGGCCGGCCGTGCGAGCCGTGCGTGATGGTGATCTTCGGCGCCGCCGGCGACCTCGCCCGCGGCGACCTCGTTCCCTCGCTCTACGAGCTGCACCGCAAGGGCCTGCTCCCCGAGCGCTTCGCCGCCATCGGCTTCTCGCGCAGCCGCTGGGACTCGGCGCGCTACCGCGACGAGATGTGCCGCGCGGTCCGCGAGAGCTGCGGCAGCTCCCGCGAGTGGGATGGCTTCGCCTCGCGCCTGAGCTTCGTCAGCGGCGACGCCTCCGCGCCCGGCGACTACGCGGCGCTCGCCCGCGCCATCGAGACGGTGCGGTCCGAGCTGGGCATCCCCGGCAACGTCTTCTTCCACCTCGCGGTGCCGCCAAACCTCTTCCCCGCCATCGTGGAGAACCTCGGCGCCTCGGGCCTGGCCCGCGCCGATGACGGCTGGCGGCGCCTGGTCGTCGAGAAGCCGTTCGGGCGCGACCGCGAGAGCGCCCGCGACCTCGACCGCCGGCTGCGCGAGGTGTTCGGCGAGGACCAGATCTACCGGATCGATCACTTCCTGGGGAAGGAGACGGTGCAGAACATGCTCGTCTTCCGCTTCGCCAACCCCAGCTTCGAGCCGGTCTGGAACCGAAACTTCATCGACCACGTCCAGATCACCGTCGCCGAGGACATCGGCATCGGCACCCGCGCCAACTTCTACGAGCAGACGGGCATCGTTCGCGACATGGTGCAGAACCACGTGCTGCACCTGCTCTGCCTCGCCGCCCTCGAGCCGCCGGTCCGCTTCGACGCCGACTCGCTGCGCAACGAGACCGCCAAGGTGCTCGACGCGATCGTCCCGCCCCCGCTCGAGGACGGCGCGACGCCGGTGAGGGGCCAGTACGGCGAGGGGGTGGTGGACGGCGGGAAGGTGGCGGGCTACCGCGCGGAGGACGGCGTGCCGCCCGGCTCGACCACCCCCACCTACGCCGCCATGCGTCTCACCATCGACAACTGGCGCTGGGCCGACGTCCCGTTCTACCTGCGCACCGGCAAGCGCATGCCGCGCAAGCTGACCGAGGTCGCCATCCAGTTCAAGCCGACGCCGCACGCGATGTTCGGGCAGCCGCAGGGGCGGCCGCGCTACCGCAGCGTGCTCGCGTTCGAGCTGCAGCCGGACGAGGGGATCGTGCAGGACGTCGCCGCGAAGCAGCCGGGGCCCGACCTCGAGGTGCAGCCCGTGCGCATGGTCTTCCGCTACGCCGAGGCGTTCGGCGTCGAGGAGCCGCCCCGCGCCTACGCGTGGCTCCTCCTCGACGTGATGCAGGGCGACCAGACGCTCTTCGCCCGCGCCGACTGGATCGACAAGGCCTGGCAGATCGTCGACCCGATCGTCCAGCGCTGGGAGTCGGAGCCCCCTGCCCGCTTTCCGAACTACGCGGCCGGCACCGCCGGCCCCGCCGAGGCCACCGAGCTTTTGGCGCGCGAAGGGCGAAGGTGGAGGGAGCTGTAGCGCGCCGCTACGGTTTCCCGCCCAGCGAGTGGTTGTTTGCGACGATGGCGAGGTAGGCGCCGTTGAGGACGGCCATCAGCACCACCGCCGCCGCCCGGTTCCTCTTGTGCAACCGCTCCGCCAGGTAGATCGTGCCGACCGCAACCCCCGCCTTCACCGCCAGCAGCGCGCCCGGGTGCGCGGCCGCGCGGCCGACCAACGGGTTCTGCTCGCTCGCCCCGGCGTCCAGCGCGCGCAGCGTCGTCACGGCATCGAGCGCCTGCAGCCCCGCGTACGAGACGTAGAGCGCAACCATGGCCGACGGGCGACCGGCCGCGGGCCCGGCGCCCGCGGGGACGACAAGCGGGGGAAGCTGCGCGATCGGGTCCGCGAGATCCGGCGCAACAGCCGGCGGGGCGTCCGCCGCGACGATCGTCGCGGCCGGCAGCGCCAGCGCCGGCGGCGAGAACGGCAGCAGCCCGCTCCATGGCGCGCCTTCCCGCGCGAGGGCTGGCGGCGCGGCGCCGAGCATCGCGACGATCGGCAGCAGGACAAGGCGCGGGAGTACACGACGGGCGCGATGGGGGCAGGGGGCGGCTGGTCGCATGGGGGCTGGCCAGCGGCCCTGCCAGAACGATGCCAGGAAGCGGGGAGAGCCACGCGCCGCGGCGGGCGGTGCTCGGGACGGCGCGGGCCGTTGCCCCGCCGCATCGGGTATCATGTGCCGCTGCTCGTGCCTTCGTACTTCGCCGTCCTGATCCTCGCCGTCGTCGCCTGGGGCGCCTTCACGTTCGGCGCGGTGTACCAGTGGGCCGCGGTGCCCCTGTTCTGGGCCTCGGGCGCCATCGGCCTCCTCGGGCTGATCGCCCCGGGAACCT
>JARKSS010000480.1 GCA_029974175.1 Vicinamibacterales bacterium | reverse complement strand
TGCCAGAGTACGCTGAGGCCGAGCGAGCCGAGGATGAAGAGCACCGCCGCCACCGTCGTGATCCGCGTCAGCAGCGTCGCGCCCGCGCGCGCCCCGAAGGCCGCCTGGCTGCTGCTCCCGCCAAAGGCCGCCGCGATGTCGCCGCCCTTGCCCTGCTGGAGCAGGATCACCATCAGCAGCACGAGGCACACGAGCACGTAGAAAACGGTGAGGAGGTAGTTGAAGATCACTGCGGTTACCTTGCCTTCGGGCGCCCACAAGGGGCGCCCCCACGGGCGGAAGGGCCTCCCTCCGCCCGGCCGGAACCTCCTATTTTACCGCGCCGGGCCGGCCGCCCGCCACGATCTCGGCGAAGGCCCGCGGGTCGAGGCTCGCCCCGCCCACCAGCGCGCCGTCCACGTCGGGCCGCGACATCAGCTCGCGTGCGTTGGCCGGCTTCACGCTCCCGCCGTACATGATCCGCACCGCGTCGGCCGCCGCCGACCCCACCCACTCGCGCACCCGGCCGCGGATGTGCGCGTGGGCCTCCTGCGCCTGCGCCGCCGTCGCCGTCCGCCCCGTGCCACGCGCCCCGCCCGGCTCGTCCGCGATCGCAATCGACGACACCTGGTCCACCGTGCGCCCCTCGAGGCCCGCCGAGATCTGCCGGTCGAGCACCGCCAGCGTCTGGCCGCTCTCGCGCTCCTCGAGCGTCTCGCCCACGCACATGATCGGGACGAGGCCGCCGTCGATGGCCGCCTTCACCTTCCGGTTGACGTCGCGGTCGGTTTCCGCGAACTTCGCCCGCCGCTCGGAGTGGCCGACGATCACCAGCCCGGCCCCGGCCTCGCGCAACATCCCCGCCGACACCTCGCCGGTGAACGCCCCTTCCTTCTCCCAGTAGAGGTCCTGGCCGGCAATCGCCACGTTGCTGGCACGGGCCGCCTCGGCCGCCGCCGCGATGCTCACAAACGGCGGTGCCACCACGATTTCCACGTCGTCCACGTCCTTGACCAGGCTGCGGAACTCCTTGATGTAGACGACGGTCTCGCGAACGGTCTTGTACATCTTCCAGTTGGCAGCCACGAGCGGAGTGCGCATAACAATCCTCTGGAGAGCAGACAGCAGACAGGGGGCGACAGACGAATGGTCGAGAGTGATCGGCAGACGCGAAACAGCCGCAGGGCTTCTGCCCGGTGCCTCCGGCCCCGGAGGCCAAAGCCCTGCGCTGCAGCTCTGCGCTACTTGTCGGCGAGCGCGTCCACGCCCGGCAGCCGGCGGCCGCCGAGGAACTCGAGCGAGGCGCCGCCGCCCGTCGAGATGTGCGTGATCCGGTCGGCCACGCCGGCCTTGGTGATCGCGGACACCGAGTCGCCGCCGCCGATGATCGTCGTGCCCTGCACCGACGCGACGGCCCGCGCCACGGCGTTGGTCCCGGCGTCGAAGGGCGGCGTCTCGAACACGCCCATCGGACCGTTCCAGACGACCGTCTTCGCCCCGGCCAGCAGCGCCTGGTACGCCTCGACCGTCTTCGGCCCGATGTCCACGCCCATCCGCTCGCCGATTGCCGGGTCGTCAACCGCGAGCGTTTCGTGCGGCGCCCCGGCCTCGAGGCGTTCGGTCACCACGTGATCCACCGGCAGCTCGAGCCGCACCTTCTTCTCGGCTGCGAGTGCCGCGATGGACCGGGCCGCGTCGAGCTTGTCGTCCTCGACCAGCGACTTCCCGGTCGGGATGCCCCGCGCCTTGAGGAAGGTGTAGGCCATGGCGCCGCCGATGGCCAGCGCGTCCACGCGCCCGAGCAGGTTCTCGATGATTTCGATCTTGTCCGACACCTTCGCGCCGCCGAGGATGGCCACGAACGGCCGCTCGGGCGATCCGAGCGCGTGCCCGAGGTAGGTGACCTCCTTCTCCATCAGGAAGCCCGCCGCCGGGCGCGGCAGGATCTTCGCGATCGCCTCGACCGATGCGTGCGCCCGGTGGCTCGAGCCGAACGCGTCGTTGACGTACGCGTCGGAGTTGGCCGCCAGCTGGCGCGCGAACCCCTCGTCGTTCTTTTCCTCCTCCGGGTGGAACCGGACGTTCTCGAGCAGCACCACC
>JARKSS010000454.1 GCA_029974175.1 Vicinamibacterales bacterium | reverse complement strand
TGGCGCGAACTGCGCCGCCTGCGCCTCGACATGGAGCGCGCCTGACCATGGTCGCGGTCGTGCGCCCCCGGCTGCCCGACCTGCGGCCGATGCGCGAGGAGGACCTCGAGCCGGTCGCGCGGCCAGTCCTGCCGGACGATGGCCTCGAGCGTCTCGCTCAGTAGCCGGCGCCGATCGTGTGTGGCGACGAGCACGCTGATCACGGTCATCCTTCCGAGAGAGTGACAAGCGCCCGTTCCCCGGAGCGGGCCTGTGCGGCCGCCTCGACCAGCGGCGCCTCCAGCTCCAGCACGTCGTACACGCAAGCGACCGCCCGCGCGGTGGCGGTTCCCGGCCGGTAGAAGAACCGCAGCGCGGTCCCCACGCGTTCGGCATGGTGCCGCGAGGGATCGGCGAGCTGCGCCACGACGGCCTCCACCGTGCCCGGCACGTCTGACGCCACCTCCGCGGCTCGCCGGAGGTCGGCCACCTTCGACCTCGGCACGCGCGCGTGCGCCAGCAGGTCGGGGCAGTCGATCACCACGATCGGCCGGTCGAGCGTCATGAACTCGAACCCGACCGAGCTGTGGTCGGTCACCAGTGCGTCGGCGGCGGCGAGGTACGGCGTGGCGTCGGCGGCCGCGGCCAGGCGGATACGCGGGTGGTCGCGGTAGGGCTCGAAGACCGCGGCCCAATCGACGCCCCCCGACGCCCGTTCTGCCAGGTCGAGCGAACGATCGTGCAGCTTGATGATCACGTTGCACCCTGCCGCCTCGAGCGCCGGCGGCAGGGAGTGCCCCATTCGATTGAGGGACGAATGCGGCGACCAGGTCGGGGCGTAGAGCACCGTGGGTCTGCCGGGGTCGAGGCCCAGGCTGGCGAGGATGCGGCCGCCGTCGAGCGATCCGTCCACCAGGGCATCGAGCTTCGGGTACCCGATCAACTGGCCCACCGCCGAACCGGGCGGCACCAGGCCCGCCTCGACGTAGCGATTCAGCCGGTCCTCGTTGGGGAAGAGGAGGCGGCTGTAGGTACGGACCGTCGGGGCGATCTCGACCGGTGCGTCGAGGCCGTACTTGCCGGCCACGCCGTGGAACAGGTGGATGCGGCGGGTCCGCCGGTAAAGCCAGGTGGAGGGCCAGAAGTCGGTATTGATGACCACGTCCACCTTCAGCCACACGGCCCGGCGGGCCGGGATGACGTTGCGAGTGATACCGACCTGCGCGTACAGCTTCTCGACGTCCCAGGTTTCCCCGGCGGTGAACCAGAATTCGAAGCGGGGGTCTTCGCGCAGACGCTCGTAGAGGGGACGGAAGATTGCGAAGCTCATTGGCGACGCCGCCTCGAACAGGATCCGGCGGCGCTCGCCGGCACGCAGCCGGTAGGCCGCGGTCTCGGCCACGTGCAGCGTGCGGACCACGGCGCGGCGCGCGCGGCGGTATGCGGTCGCGTCCACCAGCGACTCGGGAATGCCCGAGTCGCGGTGCGGCTGTGCCAGCGCGCTCGGCTGCCCGAGGGCCGCCAGCACGCGCCGGGCGCCGGTCCGCGAGCGCTCTCCCGCAAAGGTTGCTGCAAGCTGCAGCCAGGCGGACGCCGACAACGGCCGGCGGCCGAGCGCCCGCCAGAAGGCGGCGCGTGCCGGGGCGCGCTGCCCCTCGCGCAGCCGCGCGTAGCCAAGCTCCCAGTAGAAGCGGTACCAGCGGCGCCTCAGGCATCCCGCAGGCTGCGCGCGGTGGAGCGAGCACCCCGAGCGGCACGTCCCGACGTTCTTCCCGATGGCCTCGGCCTGTCCCCGGAAGGTCTTCTCGATGTCGGCGCTCATCGCGCCGCCTGGCACCCTGACGGCGGCCGGCTGGGGGAGGTAGCCAACCGGGTAGCTGGCCGCGATGCGAAGCCAGAGGTCCCAGTCCTCGACGTGCACCTCGCGCCGCTCGTCGAACAAGCCGACCGAGTCGAGAACGTCACGCCGTACCATCACCGTCAGCGTGGCAATGACGTAGTCGGTGTGGAACAGCTCGCAGAAGACGTGCCGCGGCGGGCGCGGGTGGCTGTCGAAGACGGCCACCGACGCCGCGTCGCCGGGCCGTCCCGTGGTGGCGGTGTGCAGGAGGCCGGTCTGCGGGTACGCGTGGAAGTAGGCGACCTGCGCCTCGAGCTTGTGTGGGAGCCACCGGTCGTCGGCGTCGAGGAACGCAATCAGCCGGCCCCGGCTCGCGCGGATGCCGGTGTTGCGGGCGCTGCCAGGGCCTGCGTTCTCCTGGCGGATCAGGCTGATCTCGTCGCGGCCCAGGTTCCGGACGACCTCGGCCGTATCGTCGGTGGAGCCGTCGTCCACGACGATCACCTCGTAGTCGGTGAACGTCTGCGCGAGAACCGAGGCCAGCGCCTCGCCGATCGAGCCCGCCGCGTTGTAGGCGGGGATGATGACGCTGACCTGCGGCGAAGGCGCCCGATGACGCGACGAAGGGGGCGCGCTCATCTCAACCCCGGGCCCACGCGGAGGGCGCGGGCGTCATCGGCGCGGCCGCAGGGGCGCGTGGCGCGACCGGCACCCTGGCGGCAATCGGCCGGGTGAGGTCCCGGGCCACGGCCGCCAGGCCGATGAGGTAATAGAACGTCCAGTTGTACGCAATCGACGAGAACAGCGAGCAGACGAACCACCCGGTGAGCCCGGCCACCAGTGCCGTCGTGTGCAGGCGGAGCACGTGCACGTCGCCCTCGGCGTTCGGGGACGCCTGCACGGCAGGGGCCCGCGCCAGGCGTGTAAGGGTCCTGCGCGTCGAGAGGGAGGCGCGGAAGCCGACGACGATCAGGAACACGAACGCCCCGATGCCGAAGATGCCGGTTTCGGCCGCGACCTGCAGCAGCAGGTTGTGCGACTGGCGCCACCGCTCCTGCTTCCATGGCGGGTTGTAGTTCTGGAACTGGCCGGCGCCGATGCCGGTGAGCGGCCGCTCGAGGAAGACCCACCAGGCCTCCTTCATGACGGTGCGCCGCGCTTCACGCGAGCCGGTGTCGTCCTTGTCCGGGTCGGTGATGCCCGCCATCCGGGTCCAGAAGCTGGAGGGGAGCGCCGGGACTGCGAGCAGGCTCACCACGACTGCCGCGGCGGCAAACCCCCGCCGCAGCTGGCGGCCGTAGATCACCAGGACGAGGAGCATCGCCAGCAGGCCAAGGAAGCCGCTGCGTGACTTGGTGAAGACCACGGTCAGGAACATCGCCCCGGCGCACCCCGCGTACAGCAGCGACGTGAACCGACCGGGATCGCGGCGCGACCGGTTTCTCCCTGCGGGCCCGGCGGCTTGATGGCCGGCCTGTCCGTTCGACGCCGACTCCCCGGGAGCGGACGGGGCCGCCGTCCGCCTCAGGCGCCGGACCACCACGGCCGTCAGGATGGCGAAGGGCAGGAACGACACCATGTTCATCGCCAGGTCGTTCGGGTTCCCGAAGATCCCGCTGACCGCGCCTGCCACGCGGCCATGCTCGATGAGGTTGACGCCCCTCGCGTAGTCGAAGACGGCGCGGGTGGACAAGTAGGCGAGCGCGACGACGATGAGCCGGGAGAAGAGCTGCAGCCGGCGTGTCGAGTTGATCGAGTTGATGATCAGGATGGCGATCAGCACCACCTTCCCGTAGAGATTCTGGATGACGTTGACCGAGCCACCCGGCCAGAACGAGAAGGGGACGGTGCCCACCATCACGGCGCCGAAGGCGAGCAGCCCCACGACCTCGGGCGTGAGGCGGAAGATCGGCAGGCCGCGCGCCAGGCGTTTGGCGGCCATGGCGGTCAGGCCCACGAGCGCGGACACCTCGGCGAGGTGGAGGGGCGCCAGAGCGGGGATCTGATCCTGGGGACGGAAGAACAGGACTGCCGTGAACGCGACCAGGCCGAAGAAGGCCCAGTCGCTGCTCTCGCCCGGCAGCGGATCGGTCACGATCGACGGCATCTCCGACTCGCGCAGCTCGCGCGTTTCGAAGCGCACTTCCGGCACCTCCCGCCGGCCGGGTACCGCACCGTGCCCCCAGGCAAGTCGCTCCATGCCTACCGCCACACCCGCCGGCCGCGGACGGCCATCACCAGGGCCGCCACCGCCGCGTAGTTCATCAGTGCGAAGGTGAAGGCCACCTTCGAGAGGCGGTCAATCCAGCTCCGCATTCACCAACTCCTTCCTTCGTTCCTCCCTCTGCTGCGGGGCCGCCGCCGCGCCGTGCAACGCGAGGACGTAGAAGGTGACCTGGAGCACGAGCGCGAGGCTGTACACCAGCCCCGAGCTCGCCAGCGCCGTGCTCGAGACGAGCAGGGCAATGAGGGCGTAGGGCACGATCAGGCGGCCCATCTTGTGCGACACGAACTGCACGAAGAGCGGGTTCGCCACCGGCAGCAGCAGCCTCGGCTCCAACCGCACGAGCTGGTAGTTGCCGGCCAGCGTTCGCACCTTCCGTCTGCGCTCGGTGCGCACATCGGGCGAGGCGGTGTCGAAGGCGATCGCCGACGGCTCGAACACGACCCGGTAGCCGGCGATGGCGATCCGCATCGGTGTCAGCACGTCGTCGAGCAGCGTCTCGGGCGGCAAGGAGCGCCACAGCGCCCGGCGCACGGCGTAGATCGCGCCGGTGGCCCCCACCACCGAGCCGGCATCGCTCTCGCGGCGCCGGATCCACTTCTCGTAGCGCCAGTAGAGACCGACGCCGTC
>JARKSS010000422.1 GCA_029974175.1 Vicinamibacterales bacterium | reverse complement strand
GCTCTCGGCTGGCTGCGGCGCGACGCGTGCGACGATCGGCGCGGTTTGCTCGACCAGCTCGAACCAGTAGAACCCGTACGGTCCGAGCGTGAGGAAGTAGGGCAGCTCGCCGATCCGCGGGAACTCGGTGTGCCCGAGCATCTCGACGGGGGTGAGCCCCTTGAACTCGGACAGGTCGAGTTCGACCGGCTGCACGGTGCGCGCGAGGTTCGCGATGACGAGGATGCGCTTCCCGTCGCCCTCGCGCACGTAGGCCAGCGCCTTGCGGTTGGCCGGGTGAAGGAACCGCGTGGTGCCGCGGCCGAAGGTGCGGTGCTGGCGGCGCAGCGCCAGCATCCGCCGGAACCACTGCAGCAGCGAGTGCGGCGACCGTTCCTGGGCCTCGACGTTGATCGCCTGGTAGCCGTAGACCGGGTCCATGATCGGCGGGGCGTAGAGGGCCGCCGGGTCGGCGCGCGAGAACCCGGCGTTGCGGTCGCTCGTCCACTGCATCGGCGTCCGGACGCCGTTGCGGTCGCCGAGGTAGATGTTGTCGCCCATCCCCAGCTCGTCGCCGTAGTAGAGGACCGGCGTGCCGGGCAGCGAGAAGAGCAGGCCGTGCAGCAGCTCGATCCGCCGCCGGTTGTTCTCGACCAGCGGCGCGAGGCGGCGGCGGATGCCCAGGTTGAGCCGCATCCGCGTGTCGGCTGCGTACGCCCGGTACATGTAGTCGCGCTCCTCGTCGGTCACCATCTCGAGCGTCAGCTCGTCGTGGTTCCGGAGGAAGAGGGCCCACTGGCACACCTCGGGGATGTCGGGCGTCTGGTGGAGGATCTCGGTGATCGGGTGCCGGTCTTCCTGCTGGAGCGCCATGAACATGCGCGGCATCAGCGGGAAGTGGAAGGCCATGTGGCACTCGTCGCCGTCGCCGAAGTACGGCCGCACGTCGGCGGGCCATTGGTTCGCCTCGGCCAGCAGCATCCGGTTCGAGTACTTCGCGTCGACGTGCGCCCTGAACTCCTTGAGGATCTGGTGGGTCTCGGGCAGGTTCTCGCAGTTGGTCCCCTCGCGCTCGATGAGATAGGGCACGGCGTCGAGGCGCAGGGCGTCAACGCCCATGTTGAGCCAGAAGTCCATCCGGCCGCGCATGCGGCGCCGCACCTCGGGGTTGTCGTAGTTCAGGTCGGGCTGGTGGTGGAAGAAGCGGTGCCAGTAGTACGCGCCGGCGTCGGGGTCCCACGTCCAGTTCGAGGTCTCGGTGTCGGTGAAGATGATGCGGGCGTCCTCGTAGCGCTGCTTGGTGTCGCTCCAGACGTAGTACTCGCGCTCGCGCGAGCCGCGCGGCATGCGCCGGGCGCGCTTGAACCACGGGTGCTGGTCGGAGGAGTGGTTCATCACCAGCTCGGTCAGCACCTGGAGGCCGCGGCGGTGCGCCTCGTCCAGGAAGCGCCGGAAGTCGCGAAGCGTCCCGTAGGCCGGGTGCACCCCCTGGTACCACGAGATGTCGTACCCATCGTCGCGCAGCGGCGAGGGGTAGAAGGGCAGCAGCCAGATGCAGGTGATGCCAAGCGCCTCCAGGTAGTCGAGCTTCGAGGTCAGGCCGGCGAAGTCGCCGATGCCGTCGCCGTTGCTGTCGAGAAACGCCTTGACGTGCACCTCGTAGATGACGGCGTCCTTGTACCAGAGGTGTTCAGCCATGGTGTCGGGTCACGTCTCGATGCGCAGGATGTGGGCCGGCCGGGAGGCGGGGTCCAGCCGGACGAAGTTCCAGTCGTGCCGCCAGGTGTAGCTGGCCTCGTCGAGGAGGTCGCGCACCGTGTAGGACGGCAGGCCTGAGAGGTCCATCTCGGCCACCGGCACCCGCACGAACCCCTGCTGCGCGTGGTGCGGGTCGAGCGACACGACGACGAGGATGCGGTTGCGGCGGTCGGGCGACACCTTCGAGTAGCAGAGGATCTGGTCGTTGTCGGTCTCGTGGAACCGTAGCGACGTGTCGGCGTGCAGCGCCGGGTTGGCGTGCCGCGCCTGGTTCACGCGCGCGACGATCTCCTTGATGTTCCCGGGGCGGTCGTAGTCGCGCGGCTTGAACTGGTACTTCTCCGAGTCGAGGTACTCCTCGGTCCCCGGCACCGCCTCGTTCTCGCACAGCTCGAAGCCGCTGTAGATGCCGTAGCTCGCGCCGAGCGTCGCCGCCAGCACCAGGCGGACGATGAAGGCGGGGCGGCCGCCGGTCTGCAGGTAGCGGGACAGGATGTCGGGCGTGTTGGCGAACAGGTTCGGCCGCATGTACTCGCGCACGCCGCCGCGGGCCAGCGCCTCGAAGTAGCTGGTGATCTCCCACTTCGTGTTGCGCCAGGTGAAGTAGGAATACGACTGCGAGAACCCGGCCTTCGCCAGGTAGCACATCGGCTTCGGGCGGGTGAACGCCTCGGCGAGGAAGATCGCGTCGGGGTGGTGCCGGCGGATCTCGGCAATGGCCCACTCCCAGAAGCGGAACGGCTTGGTGTGCGGGTTGTCCACCCGGAAGATCCGGACACCCTGCTCGATCCAGAAGAAGAACACCGACGCCAGCTCGCGCCACAGCTCGCGCCACGCCCCCTCGGCCTCGAAGTGGAAGGGGTAGATGTCCTGGTACTTCTTGGGCGGGTTCTCGGCGTACTTGATCGTTCCGTCGGGGCGGTGGTGAAACCACTCCGGGTGCTCGCGCACCCACGGGTGGTCGGGCGAGGCCTGGAACGCGATGTCGAGCGCGACCTCGAGGTTGAACCGGCGAGCCGCCGCAACGAACTCGCGAAACGCCTGGAGGTCGCCCAGGTCGGGATGGACCGCGGTGTGCCCTCCCTCTTCCGAGCCAATCGCCCATGGGCTGCCGGGGTCGGTGGGCGTGGCCACCAGGCTGTTGTTGCGTCCCTTCCGGTAGCTCCGGCCAATCGGGTGGACCGGGGGCAGGTAGACGACGTCGAATCCCATGGCCGCGATGTCGGGCAGGCGTTCGGCGGCCTCGGCGAAGGTGGCGCTGCGGTCGGGCGACTTCCCGGAGCGAGGAAAGAACTCGTACCATGCGCCGAACCGGGCGCGCGGGCGCTCGACGGTGACCGAGAGCACCCGGTGGTAGCGGGTCGCCAGCGACCGGTCGGCGTGCACGGCCATCACGGAGGAAAGCGAGTCGGCGAGGGCCGCCGACACCTTCAAATCAACCTCGTCTGGCCCTTCCATCAGCAGCGCCCGGCCCAGGAGCCACTCGCGCAGTGGCACAGGCGTTCCGCCCGCGGCTTGGGTCCCCAGCCTCTTGGCTGTCTGCCTCACCAGCCACGCTCCCTCGAGCAGCTCGCTGGTCACGTCGAGGCCGGCGGCGTACTTCTTCGACAGCTCGTCCCGCCACGACCCGAAGCGGTCCGCCCACGCCTCGACCGTGTACTCCCAGCGACCGAGGACGTCCACCATGAACGAGGCGCTCCACCGGTCCTCGCCGGCCGGCGCCATCCACACCTCGTGCCACGAGTAGTCGTGGGGGATGCCGGGCGACTCGGGCGCTTCGGCCAGGCGGTACAGCACCACTGCGGCCAGGCGGTCGTGGCCGTCCACGAAGACGTCGGCGATCACCTCGACGCGCTCGCCGGTGGTTCGCTTGATCGGGAAGCGCCCGCCGTCGATTTCCGGCCTGACCCGGTCGATGACGGCGCGGCGCGGGCGGTCATCGTTCGGGAGCGGCGGGCGTGTCATCGGTGACCTTCGCCGGTGCGGCCGAGGTGACGCGGATGCGGGCGGGGGCGCCGAGCGTGGCAAGGTCGGCCAGCCGCTGCGCCCGGTCTGACACCCGGCGGCGCGTTTCGCGGCGGAGCAGCATCACCGCGATCGACCGGGCCTGGAGCTGGTACTCCTGTCCCCCCTTCAGGCGGGCCGCCTGTTCCTGGCCGTTTGCCGAGTCGAAGGCGACCTCCCAGTGGCTGCGCGCGGGGATCCCGGGCAGCGTGAACGGGACCTCAGTGTCGCCGGCATTCAGCAGCAGGACCAGCGTGTCGCCGGTGATCCGCTCGCCCCGCTCGTCGCGCTCGTCGATCGCGTCACC
>JARKSS010000419.1 GCA_029974175.1 Vicinamibacterales bacterium | reverse complement strand
CTGCACGTACCACACGATCAAGGGGACCATCCGCGACATCAACGGCAGGCCCTTCCGCGCATTCCTTTCGGTGGGCGCCGACCAGTTCACTTCGTCGGTGACCGTGTGGTCCGACCCGGAGGGAAGGTTCTCGATCGACCTGCCCGAACGCACGTACAACGTCTTCTACGTGGACGATCACACCTACCGCGTGTCCACGCTCGAGATGTGGGGCTGGCACATGATCGTCGATCGCGACGAGACCTTCGACTTCGTGGTCGGCAACGGCGAGGTGTACAACCTCCACGCCTGGGCCAGCAACGGAGGCTTTGCCACCTACTTCGTCTACTTCCGCCCCATGGTGCTCCCCTCGCTGGAACACCCGCTGGAAAAGACGCTGCTCAACGGACGGGAATTCCGGGTGATCGACGTCGCGCCCCGGCTCACGCCCGACGACGTGACCGTCCGCATCAACGGGGCCAAGGTGGAGCTGGTGTCGATGCAGGAGATCTTCGAGACCGGCACGCCGGACAACGCTTTGACGGCGATGCCGGCCTATCTCGTCCAGGTGAGGCGCGACGGCGTGCCGCCGAACGGGAAGATCACGCTCTCGGTCGAGTACGACACGAAGATCACCGTGAACGATCGCCCCGTCCGCGTGCGGAGTGTGGGCTACACGCAGTTCTACAACCGGTTCACGGGGCTGAGCTTCTACTACTGAGTGGACGGCACCAGGGGGCGGGACCCGCGCCGGATGTCGCGCAACGCAACGACGACCTCGGCCGAGCGGACGTGCTATGCTCCCGGTCGTCGCGATGACCGACATCATCCGGCACCAAAGGATCAACGACACGGTGCTGGGTCCCCTGGAGCGGCGGGCCCTGAAGTGGCTCGCGGCGCACACGCCGTCGCGCGTCACACCGGATGTCTGCACGGCCGTCGGCGTGACAGGCGCCATCGTCGTCGCGATCGGGTACGGGCTCAGCGCGCTCGCCCATACCAGGCTCCTCTCACCTCCTTCCGTGAAGAGGTCCCGCGGGCACCCCGCCCGCTGCTGCTGGCCGTTACGACAGCACCAGCCAGGCGGTGGTCAAGGCGATACCGGTGCGAGCCGGCTGCGCTACCAGCTCATCGACCAAACCGCGGCCGCGCCGCCCCGCGTGACCACCGGCGCGGGCACGAAGGGGCGGACGCGGCTGTCCGGGCGAGTCACCGTCAGGCCGATGGCGATGCCGAGCCCGGCGCCGAACATCACGTCGCTCACGAAGTGCCGGCGATCGTGCACGCGCGAGGCGGCCACGTACGAGGCGAGAAGATAGGCGGGTACGCCGGCCTTCCAGCCGTAGCGCTGCTGCACCACCGTGGCGGCCGCGAACGACGTCGAGGTATGACCCGAGGGAAACGACAGGCCCGTGCCGTCGGGTCGAATCCGCCGCGTCGTGACCTTCATCGTGTGGGTCAGCGCCTGCGCCATGACGTTCGCCCGGATGAACTGGAAGCCAAGGGCCGACACCTCGCGGCTGCCGCTCAGCTTTCCGACAGCAAACGTCCCAAGGGCCAGCGCCATGTGTGCCGGGGCGCCGCCCATGTCGGCACCGGCGCGGAAGCCCCGCCAGCCAGGCCCGGTGCGGCCTGCGAAGGTGTCGTCGCTGGCAGTGCCCGCCAGCGCCAGGCCCGCCCCCACGCCCAGCCAGGCAGCCGTCCTGTCCGACGGGAAGGCGGCAAAGTCGCCCACGATCGTGCCGAGCGCCTCGCCAAGCCCCGACGGCACGTCGAGGGAGCGGCGCACGTTCCCAGGCTGAGATGGCTGGAGGTCGCTGGTCTGCTGCGACGCTGCGGGATCGATCCCAACCTGTGAAGGCTGCAGGCCTGTCACCACTGGGGACGCGGGTGCGGGCGTCGGGCAGCCGGCGTCAGCGGCAGGACGGAGCGTGGGAACCGGAGGGGGAAACGGCGTGGTTACGAGTCCCGGTTGAGCAAAGCCGGGGACCGCGCACAACGACCAGACGGCCAGAACGATTCCTGCCCGAAGGCTGACAGCTGCTCTCCTCACGCCCGACGCTCCTGTCTCACTAATCCTCGACTGCTCGCGGATCCTGCCGCTCCAGCCCGACTGCCTGCCAACCGTCCGCGCCGCGCCGGAAGTAGATCGTCACCGGGGCCGCCCAGTGGGGGAACTCAGGGTGCTCCGTGCGGACCCTCACTGCCGCAAAGTCCATGCCTTGCAGCCTCTCCACCGGCGCCGGCGCCCGCGGCTCGCTCACCCGGATCTCGGCGCCGATGGCCTCGCCCGGCCCGTTGCCGTTCGTGTTGTCGAAATGGTGCCACTGCACGAGGTACGCGGTCGGCTTCCCTGCCACGCCCGCGTCAACGACGGCGTTGCGAAACGTGAAAGTCCCTTCCTCATCGAGCGCCGGCGAGACGATCGGGTTGACGCCCGGCAGCCACGCGCGAAGCACCTTGTCGCGCCGCTCGCTCAGCGTCTTCGCCGCATACTCCGCCGCCCCCGGCTCGCTGTACTGCGCACGCGCCACCGCCGCACGGATGTGCTCGTCCGAGAACTTCGCGACAATCCGCGCGGCCCAGAACGCATCGTCGGCGCGCATGTTCTCGAAGGCCGGGTTCGGATATTCGGGCTTCCAGCGCACCGGGTCGAACCGGGCCGACTCGAAGCGGCCGATTGATTTCGCCACCTTCGGGTAGTCGATCGTGATCCAGGGCCGGACGTAGAAACCGAGCGTGACCAGCGTGAGCAGCGACGGCTTCCACTCGAGCATGTACTCGTTGCCGCCGCGGGGAACCTGAGGCATGGTGCTCCCGCTCCCCATGATGGAACCGAAGTCGAACATGTAGTGTCGCACGAACCGGCGCCCTTCCGAGCCCTGCAGCATGTCCAGACTGTTGAGCGCCCGCGAGTCGTCGTGGTTGAGCCAGGCGGCGAACACACGGTTGCCCCTCAGCTCTCGCCGGTGTTCGTGCGGGAAGATGTCGTTCGGGTCGTCGGCGCGTGTCCCGTAGTATTTGAAGTAGCCCAGGTATTTCCCTTCCGCGTACCGGCTCGCGAGGGCGCGGTACTTCCCGTTCGGCCCGCGGGCTGCCCTCCGCAGGATCAGCTTCACGTCTTCCATCGTCATCCGCTTCTTCCGGCCGGAAAGGTCCACCGTGGTGGCCTCGGGGTCGATGACGATGCGGTCGGGATCCACTTCGACGATGTAGCCTTCGACGACGTTGTAGCCGATGGCGTGATACAGCGCCGCGCCAATCATCTCGGCGCCGCTTCCCATCTCGGGGTTGCCGGGCGGGTCGAACTTGATCTGGTAGCGCCGGCCGGAGGGATCGACCACGCGGTAGCCCGGCGTCACGCCCTGGCTCTTGCCCTCGACAATCGGCCAGCCGTCGATGTCCACCGCGTCGAGGGTGTTGGGGCCGCGGCCGACCTCGGCCGGGGAAAGATCGAAACGGCCGATCCGGTTCGTGAACCAGCTCGAGTCGGGCACCTCGTCCATGGTGTTCACGTTGAGCGCCCGGATGGGACTCCGGTCGCCTTTCTCGAAGAAGGTGTTCTCGACGAAGTCCCAGACGTTGCTGCCCTCGATGGGGGCAGCCCCGCTCGCGTCGAACTCGCGGTCGTTGTCCACCTGGATGGGGTCGTCGGGGTAGAAGCGGGGGGCGGCCGCGCGGGTGCGGTTTTCAGCAAGCAGCGCTGCCAACGAGCCCGCGGCAATCGCGAAGACGGCGAGCGTGCGCAACCGGCCCGGGCGGCGCGGACTGTGCGCGAAGACGGAAGGTGCGCTAGAAGACATGGCCGAACCTGAGGATGAAGTGCTTGCCGTCGCGGCTGCCGAACGCTCCCTCGATCCGGAGGAACACGCCCCTGACCGAGCCGAACCTCAGACCGAATCCGTAATCGGTTTCCAGGTCCGCGAGATCGAAGTCCGAGACCCGCGGTGCCACCTGGCCGGCATCGACGAACAGGGCGGCGTCTACCGCGGTGAAGACCTCCCAGCGATACTCGGCCTGGAGGAGCAACAGGTTCGCGTCCCTGAACCGGTGCCGGCGGAAGCCGCGGAGGTCGTCAGGGCCGCCAAGGCTCCTCATCAGGTAGAAGGGCACCTGCTGCCCTGCAACTGCGTCTGAGGCCGACAGCAGGGCGTGAAACGCGAAGACGCGGCGGTCATTGAGGAACGGCACGTACTGCTGGAGGTCAACTTCCAGGCGCCTGAAGCCGTACCGGTCGAGATGGAGGTCGTCGAAAAGCGCGTAGCTCACGTAGTAGCGGCCGCCGCGCCGCGGGTTCATCAGCGGCTCGCGGTAGTTGAAATCGGCGAACGCCTCGAAGCGGCCGAAGTCGGTGGGCGCGCCGAAGCCTGGTATCTCTTCACCCGGGAACAGCGTCGCGACGTCAGCGATCCCCTTCGCCCGCCCCTGCCCCGACCGTGGCCGCAGGTACTCGGCGCGTCCTCCCACCATCAGCAGCCTGCCCGCTCTCACCGCGCCGCTGCCGCCAACCACCGTGTTGCCGAGGCTGAAGTTGGCGTGCTCGCGGCGGAGCGAGTCGGGGCCAAGGCCGAAGAATGCCTCCTCGGGCCACCACGAGCGCAGGGCGTAGAACTCGGCCTGCGCAGCCTCGTTGGCCAGGCGCGGCATCAGCAGCCGCGCGTCGATCAGGAAGTACTTCCTCGGCGACCCGACCGCCGAGGCCTGGAACACCGCCCGCTCACCGAACAGGCGTGGCTGCCGGTATCCGGCCCCCAGCGAGAGACCGCTGCCCGGCGTCACATGGCCGATCAGCGGATAGAACCCTTCGGGGGGATTGAGCAGCCGCTCGAAGAGCCGGCCGTTCTCCAGGCTGACGAGGACGCGTTCGATCCGGCCCTGCCGCTCCTTCTCCACCTCTTGCGCCTTGGCCTCGCGCCGGGCGCGCAGCTCCTCCTCGCGCGTCTGGGGTGCCTGCGGTGTCTGGGCGGCGGCTGTAGAGGCGGCGTGCGCGCACGCCAGGACCACGATCGCGAAGGTGCGAAGAGTCGAGGGCTTCATGAAGCGTTATGCAACGGCACGCGCCGGCCGCGCCTTGATGCGCTCGCGGTAGTCGCGCGCGATCCCGGCCACGATCACCAGCCACACGCCGACGAACAGGAGGTTGAGCAGCGCGTAGTCACGCATGCCGAAGCCGAGCCGCGCGCCGACAAAGACGACGCCCGCCTGCAGCAGGTCGCCGGCCCGCCAGAAGAAGGAGTCGATCGCCTGCTTTGCCTTGTACTTCGCCTCGCGCGAGGTGGGCAGGAACAGCGCGTGCCTCGTGGTCATCTGGATCGAGTAGTCGGATGCGTTCTCGAGCGTCTTCATGAGACGGACGACGCCGAGGATGGGCACGAAGACCAGGGTGCCGTAGCTGAGGAGCGCCACGACGGGAAGCACGAAAAGCGTGCCGTTCACCCCGAGGTGCTTGAAGAGCCGCGGGACGAGCAGCAGCTGGAAGAGGAACCCGAGCAGGTTGACCCAGGCGAAGAAGCTGCCGTAGAAGCGCCCGATGAACACGCCCCGCTCGATTCCTTCGGCGGCGGCAGCCCGCGTGGCCTCTTCGACCACGAGCGAGCCGAGAAGGAACTCGCCCACCGTGTTCACGACGTTCACCAGCACGAGGAGCAGCGCGATCAGCAGCAGGTAGCGGTCGCGGAAGATCAGCTGGAACGCCCCCTGCTTGCCCAGCGGCCGCTCGCCCTCCCCCGCCGCGCCTCCCTCCTTCCCCTTCTCGCGCTCGTGCACCCAGATGGTGACCACCACGCAGAAGACCAGGCCGCCAGCGGCAACCAGCAGGAGATGGAACGGGCCGATGGCCGCGAAGAGCGACGAGGCGAACTGCGCCCCGAGCCACGCGCCGAGGGCGCTGCCCAGCCCGATCAGCGGGAAGAGGCGCTTGCCGTCCTCGCGTGAATACAGGTCGTTCGCGAAGGCCCAGAACTGGGCGATCACCACCAGGTTGAAGACGCCAAGCCAGAGGAAGAACGGCACGCCGACCGGCACGCGCGCCATGCCCAGCGCGTAGAACACCAGCAGGTGGGAGGCGAAGAAGAGGGTCACGCCGCCCACCAGCCACACGCGGTTCACGCGCGAGGCCAGGGCGGCGTACGCGGGCACGGCGACCAGAAGCAGCAGCGCCTGGCCGGCCGCCGCGTAGCTCTTCACCTCGGCACCGCTCTCGGTGAGGATCAGCGCCTCGCGGACGGTCTTGAGGACGTAATACAGCGCAAGCAGGCAGAAGACGTTGACGCCCAGCAGGAGAACCGTTGCCGCCTCGCCGGGCCGGATGTCGGCAATCGGGGAGAGCAGCCGCGACCACCAGGGGGCCGCCCGCGCCACGTTCTCCGGCTGAGCCATCTCCGGCCTCCAATCACGAGTGGACGGTAGCGGCCGGCGGCACCGCGGGCGCCGCCGGGACGGCCAGCGTCAGCGGCTGGGTGAACTCGGACAGGTGAAGCTCCCACCACTCGCGCGCGGCGTCGTTGTCCCAGCCGTGGGGGACCTTGCACGAGCAGGCCATGTCGAACAGCTCGCCAGCGTCCCGGGGGCGCGTCTCGGGGTCTTTCTCCAGGCAGCGCATGACCAGCTCGTCCAGCTCGCGCGGGATCGGCAGCTCGGTTCGCTGCGAGGGGGGAACGGGCGTGGCCTGCAGGTGGTCCATGAACATCCGCATGCGCGTGTCGGCCTCGAACACCAGCTGACCCGTCAGCATCCAGTAGGCCACGCACCCCAGCGCGTAGACGTCGGCGCGGCGATCGATCTCGGCCTCGCCGAGGATCACCTCGGGGGCCATGTAGGCCGGCGTGCCCGAGGTCACGCGGTCGGCGTTCAGCACCGTTCGCCGGAAGCCGGCCTGGTCGCCGAAGGTCACCAGGCCGAAATCGAGCACCTTGACGAAGTCGTAGTCGAGCCCCATGCGGCAGACGTAGATGTTGGCCGGCTTGATGTCGCGGTGGACGAGATCGCGGCTGTGCGCCTCGGCCAGCGAGTGGCACACCTGGCGCAGGAGATACACGGTGCGGCTGGCGGGCAGCGGGCCGAAGTCGCGGACGAGCGTTTCGAGGTCGCGCCCGACCAGCAGCTCCATCACGTAGTAGAAGGCGCCGTCGTTGGTGATGCCGAAGTCGTAGAGCTCGATGGTGTGCGGCGAGGAGAGCACGGCGGTCGCCTGCGCCTCGCGCATGAAGCGCTGCATGAGCAGCCGGACCTCGGCCTCGCTCGCCACGTCGAGCATCTCGGGCCGGACGATCTTGACCGCCGCCGGCCGCGCCAGCAGCCGGTGCTCGGCGCGCCAGACCTCGCCCATGCCACCCCGCCCCAGCTCCTGCACCAGCTGGTAGCTGCCCGCATCGCGCACCTTGGCAATCTGCCGGCCGAGCCGCTGGAGCACCTGTGAGGGCACGACCGCGAGGAAGGCTGCCGCGTAGTTGGGCCAGTACTGGAGAAGGATCTCGCTCGCCGGCGGAACGGGCAACCCTCGCCAGCGCGCGATCAGCGCGCCCAGCGGGTCCATCGAAGCCGCCACCAGCGCGGCAAGCAGCGTCTTGCGCGGCGTGCTGGGAGCGATCATCGCGTAGATCAGGATCACCACCGCGATCCACGACACCGAGCGGACGCGGACTCCCCGCGCCACCCACTCGTCCAGCAGGCCGAGCGCGAACGCGTTGACGACCAGGAACGCCAGGCCGAGATCGAGCGCAGCGCGGCCGGCCCCGGCGAGACGGGCGTAGACCCCCATCGCGACCGCGAGCACGACGGCCATGCCGCTGACCAGGTTCCCGGGCCACGGGTAGGGGTGGGTGTTGACGCCGGCAAAGCCGCGCGGGAACAGGTTGTTGATGACGAGCGCCATGCTCCACAGGACGGCCGCCACCACGGCGAGGGTGGACAGGCGGCGCGAGGTTTCCTCGAGGACGTCTTCGGGGAGGGCCCAGCCCGTGCCGTCGGACAGCCCGCTCGAGGGCGTGAGCGCCGGCTCCATGCGCCGCGACACCTGCACCTCGGATTGCCTCATTGCCTCCTCACGCGTGGCGCGTCACCTCTTGGGCCACGGCCACGTCCTCGGGCGGCTCCTTCGACACAGCCCGGTCCCGGCGCTCGAGCTCGGCGAGGTTGAGCAGGATCGAGTCGTTCGACCGCACCAGGTCGGCGACGATCTGGTGGCGCGACCGCCGGGGCCGGGCGGAGGAGGGCCGCGTGTCCTCCAGGAACGGCCAGAGGCGCGTGCGAATCTCGGGCGGCAGCACGCTCTCGAGGTACTCGAGCGCCGTGCCCCGAAGCAGCGGGTCTTCCACGTGCAGGCCGCGAAAGGCAATCTGCAGCGGCTCGCGGTGCAGCACCAGCGAGAGCAGCGTGAAGACATGGGCCATGCTCTGCCCCGCCCGCTCGCGGATGAAGCGATCCACGAAGAAGGTGCCGTCCTGCTCCTCCACGCTGTCGAGCAGCCGGTGGCTCTCCCACACCGGCCGGCCCACGCTCACCTCGGTCAGCACCACCTGGTAGATGCGATCGCGGTCGATCCGGATGCGCCCGTTGCGCTCGACGATCGCCGCCAGCGAGCGGCCCGCCTGGAAGCGGACCTCGAACCGGTCGTCGAGGGCCAGCAGCAGGCCGTCCACCGCGCGCTGCGACACGCAGATCGACAGCACGCGGGCAATCCGGCGCCGGATGGCGAAGTCCTGCCTCGGGTCGAGCATCGAGTCCACCAGCTGCCCCACCACCTCCTCGGCCACCTTCTTCAGCGCCACGATGGCGTCGGGCGCCACGGCGTCCCACGCGAGCAGCGGGATGACGTGCGGGACGAGCGCGCGTTCGGGGCCGCGCTCCTCGTGCAGCACTTTCAGCACCCGTTCGCGATCGCGCGATCGCAGCGCGGCGATCTTCTGAAAAAGAGGGTCCTTCTCGAGGAGGGGGTCGGCAGGCGCGGCTGTCACCGCCGCAGCCGGCGCCGCGGGCGCGGGCCGCGCGACCGCCGGCGCAACCGCGAGCGCCGAGATCCCGGCCAGCGTCCGGTGCACCGTCTCGCGGGTGGTCAGGTCTTCGATCTCGGTCAGGTCGAGCAGGACGGCCTGGTCGAGCAGGCTGCGCTCGAGCGTCTGGATGTAGCCGCGCGTCACCCGTCGAGCCACCACCAGCGCGGTCACCGCAGCCATCAGCGCGACCGCCAGGATGATGGAGTGGCTCGCGGCCGTGCCGACGAGGATGCCGGCGAGGCCGGCCCCGACCAGGTCGCCGGCCCGGTCGAAGCCGACGTCGATGATCGGCTTGGCCGCCCGCTTCTCCCGCGCGGAGACGGGCGTGTAGAGCAGCTCGTAGGCCGAGCGGAAGAGCGACATGCGGGAGACGTACTCGGTCCCGCGTGCGGCGGCAGCTGGCGGAAGGCCCGGCAGGAAGAGCGATGCGAGGCTGCCGGCGACCACCGCCAGCGAAGGTGCGCCGACCGCGGGCGCAAGCCCCGCCTTTTCCAGGACCGGCCGGCTGAGCGTGACCTGCACCAGGAAGGTCAGCACGCTGGTCGCGCCGTAGTAGAGCGCGAAGAACCGCAGCAGCTCGTTGCCCCGCCCAATCTCGGCAACCGCCCGCGCCTTGAACACGTAGTCCACGAGCACGGCGCCAAGCGTGGTCAGCAGCACCAGCACGGCGAGGTTCCGCAGGTGGACGCTTCCCAAGACCACCTGGAGACCCGACGGCTTGACCGCGGGCCTGCGGTTCGCCTTGGTCGCCGCCGGGGCGTCCTTGGCGGCTCGTGCACGTGAACGAGGGTTCCCGCCTGCCTTGAGCAAGGCCAGCCGCCACACGATCCAGGCGCACGCCAGGTTGAGAACCACCAGGACCGGCAGCACCGAGCCGGCAGTGCTCCAGACGGCCGCCCGGTCGGCAATCACGGTACCCGCCACGCCGCCGAAGGTGCCGGCCGCCCCGACGTGGCCCAGCCGGCGCTTGGCCGTGCGCGGATCGAACCGCTCGCTCAGCAGCGTCCAGAACCCCGACACCAGCACGGGAGCCAGGCCGAGCATGTGCAGGTAGAACAGGACGGCCGTGACGCGCGGGCTGGTGGCGGCAAGGCCCCACTGCAGCAGGATGAGGACGGCGCTTCCCACGAAGGCAAGCGGCAGCAGGCGAGCCGGCGACAGGCGCCCCATCGCGCGCGAAGCGGCGAACGCACAGGCAATGGAAAAAGCCGAGGCCGCCATCACCATCAGCGGCAGCTGCGTGACCTCGAAGCGGGCCAGGAAGAGGGCGTCGCGCGCGGCCTTCCCCGCCACGAACTGGGCGATCACGGCCGCGGCGCCGAGCATCGCGAGCAGAACCGCCGAGGCGGAATAGGAGGGCGAGAGCTTCAATGGGGGCACTCGAAGCTGAAGCGCACCGCATCGCGGACGACACGCCGGGCGCGGAAACGGCGCGTCGCAGGTCCGTACGCAATTAGCGCGCCGATGCCAGCTCCGCCGTCACGCCACACTAACTCCTTTGGACGTGCATGCTTACGGCCGCACTCAGGTGGAGGCGCCGCCGTCCGCAAAACCAGACTTTGATGGTCGCCTAGCCGGAGGCGTGTAGGCTCTTGCTACGTAAGCCGGTCCATTGGCAGGAGCAGGGGCACGGCCTGCCGTGCCCCTGCCGGTATGGTCGCTGCCGCCCCCCCGGCACTGCCGGGATGCAGCGGCAACCGCAGGCCTTCAGGCCTTCGCCAGAATCCGGTCCCACCCCTTCCGGTACTCGGACCTGATGAACTGGTCGGCCTCAGGCGCGTTGCGGGCGCGCAGGTTCTGGTAGTCCCACTCGATCTTCTTCCCCGTGCGGTAGGCGACGTTCCCCAGGTGGTTTGCCTCGGTGGTCCAGCCGGAATACTGGAAGTTGGATCCGGGAACGGGGCCAAGTCCCTTCGCGTAGTTGACCCACTCCACCCAGTGGCCCGGCGATCGCGGCAGCGTCTCGGGCGGCGGCTGGAAGTCCTTGAACTTCTCCTCGGGCAGCAGCTTCCCGTTGCCGAGCAGCATCCCCTTCTCGCCGACGAACAGCTGCGACCGGCCGCCCCACTCGGGCACCCAACCCGTAGGCTTGACGTCTCCCTGGTACCACACGAGCTTCACCGGCGGGTTGCCTCCCACCGCCGGGAACTCGTAGGTCACCATCATCGTCGCCGGCGCCAGCTCCTTGTGCGCGACGGGGACGTCCGGCGACTTCGCCTCGACGGTGAGCGGCTGCCGGATGTCGAGAACGGTGAACGGGACGTCGTTGTCGTGGCAACCGAGGTCGCTCATCGTCCCGTTGCCGAAGTCCCACCAGCGGTACCAGCGCGGCCCCGGGAAGTAGGTGGCGTGGTACGGGCGCACGGGTGCCGGGCCGAGCCACAGATCGAAGTGCAGCGTCGGAGGGACGGGCATCTCCTCCTTGAAGCGATCGACGATCTGGATGCCGTTGTAGAAGCCGTGGGGCTTGTCGAACTTCTCGGCCGAGGCCGCGTCCTGGAGCCCCCACGCGCGCTCGGCCCACACGTGGACCTCGCGAACGGGGCCGATGACGCCCGTCATGAGGATTTCCTTGAGCTTGCGGCGCGACGCGGACGCGTGTCCCTGGTTGCCCATCTGCGGCGAGAGCTTCGGGTACTTCGCCGCCAGCTCGCGGATCAGCCGCGCCTCCCAGATATCGTGGGTGAGGGGCTTCTCGCAGTAGACGTGCTTGCCGTGCGTGAGGGCGAGGTAGGTGGCGAAGACGTGCGTGTGCTCGGCGGTGGAGACGACCACCGCGTCGAACGCGTTCGGCTGGTCGAACACGCGGCGCAGGTCGGTGAACGTCTTCGCCTTGGGGAACTGCTGCGCCGCCGCGTCGAGGGCCACCTGGTCCACGTCGCACAGGACGGCAACGTTCTCGTCGGGATGCGGCGCGGCCGGCGCGGCGGCGTCGCGGCGCCCGCCCTGGCCGCCCGGGGAGCTCCCGGGGACAATGACCAGCTCGCGCAGGTTCGCGCGTCCGCGCCCCCCGCAGCCGATGAAGGCAATGTCCAGCTTGTCGTTCAGGTTCCGGCCCCGAAGAAGGGCCGGCGCGCCGGCAACCACCCCGGCGGCCGTCAGGGCCCCGCCCACGAACTCGCGTCTCGTGATGCCGTGCCGCTCTGCCTGCCTGGTGCTCTTCATGGCGCGTATTCTCGTGCATTCGCTCCCCGCACGCAAACGGCTCGATCTGCAGCGCCGTTGGCCGGCCAGTGCATCGGCTCCCGAGCGGGGCTGCGCCTCTCTGGCGGGGGGCGGGCTCGCTTGGGCGCTCAAAACGTCCACGAGCCGAAACGGGGCGATCGACTTACCGTCTATCGTCCTGCCGGCCGGGACACCACGGAGGATCACGAAACCGGCCGGCGGCCACGCTGGTCGATCGCCCGGTTTCTCGATACTCCTGGCGGACAGTGGCGGTCCCATTCGCGCCCGCCGCGAGGCCCGTCCCCCGGCCTGTGCGACGCGCCGCAAAGGCCGTCCGTCCGCGACGTCTCGCAGGGGTTTCCCCGCCAAGAGAAACTTGTGGAAGGATAGGCCAATTGGCCCTCTCGTCGTGTACCGGTCACTCGACCAAGAGTGTCAGGACCTTTGCGGGATAGTTCAAATCGGACTTCGTGGACTTCGTCGTATGAACGAGCGCGTTCGAACCCTGGCGGGAGTTCTCTGGCGGTATCACCAGCTCGGTCACCAGCTCGAGAAGGCCGATGCGATTCTCGTGCTGTGCAGCCACGACAAGGCGGTGGCCGAGCGGGGCGCGCAGCTGTTCCTCGAGGAATGGGCGCCCATGCTGATCTTCTCGGGCGGCCTTGGCGCCATCACCCGGCACCTGTGGGATCGTCCCGAGGCGGATCAGTTCGCCGAAATCGCCCGCGCGATGG
>JARKSS010000395.1 GCA_029974175.1 Vicinamibacterales bacterium | reverse complement strand
CCCCCTCGCGCCAGCCGCTCGCGTAGTCGATCACCGAGAGGTACAGCAGGTCGGCGTCCCTGGCCGCCTTCAGCGGCACGTGCCCGCGCTCGTCCTTGACCAGCGTCAGCGCCCGCTCGCAGATCTCCTGGGCCGCGCGGGCGTGCGCCCGCCCGCCGAACTTCGACGCGATGGCCGCGACGTCCACCGTCCGCGCGCGGTGCAGCCCCAGGCGGGCCTTCACCCGCAGCAGCCGCTCGACCGACGCGTTTATCTGCGCCTCGGGGATCTCGCCCGACTGCACCGCCGCCTTGATGGCCGCGAACGCCGCGTCGGGGTCGGGGATGTCGAGCACCTGGTCCACGCCCGCCTTCACCGCCATCATGGCCGCCTGGCCGTTCCCGAAGTTCTTCGAGATCGCGTGCATCGACATCGAGTCGGTGTAGATGATTCCCTGGAACCCCATCTGCTCGCGCAGGAGCCCCGTGAGGATCGGCCGGCTGAGCGTCGCCGGCACGCCCGGCGTGGGGTCGAGCGCAGGCAGGACGATGTGGGTGGACATGAACGCGTCCACGCCGGCCTCGACGGCCATGCGGAACGGCGGCAGCTCGATCCGCTCGAGGTGCTCGCGCGGGTGCTGGATGACGGCCAGCCCGATGTGGGTGTCGACCGTGGTGTCGCCGTGGCCCGGGAAGTGCTTGGCCGTCGAGAGCATGCCGCCCGCCTGGATTCCCTTGATGAACTGCCGCCCCATCTCGGAGACGAAGGCGGGGTCCTCGCCGAACGACCGCAGGTTGATGATCGGGTTGCGCGGGTTGTTGTTGACGTCGAGCACCGGGTAGAAGTCGACCATCACGCCGACGCTTCGCCCTTCCTCGGCCGCGATCCGGCCCGCGGTGAAGGCCAGCCGGGGATCGCGCGTGGCGCCAATCGCCATCCCCCGCGGGAACCGGGTGGCGCCGTTCAGGATGTAGTTGGCGCCCCCCTCGAAGTCGGCCGTCGTCAGCAGCGGGATCTTCGCCGCCTGCTGGAGCCGGTTGAGGAAGACGGCCGCCGCGTAGGGATCGCCCTTGCGGCTGGCCCCGCCGGAGATCCCGTAGTTGGGGTTGAGGAGCGCCTGCGGCATCGGCTCGCCGCCCCCGAAGACGTGCATGCCGCCGACGTGGAGGTCGCGCACCAGGTGCAGCTTCTGCTCGTCCACGTCGCTGTCGGAGGGCGCGTAGACGGCGTTGATCGCCGGCGCCAGCAGCTGGCCCACCTTCTCGTCGAGGGTCATCCGCTTCAGCGTCTCGCGCACCCACCGCTCGGCGGCCTTGTCGAGGGGAGGCCAGGGCGCGGCGGGCTGTGCGGCGAGCAGGCCCACCGAGGCGACGACAGCAGCAACCAGGAAGGAGAGCGGCCCGCGAGGTCTGGACATACTCGGGAATCCTAGCATGCAGCCGCAGGCCCGGCCCGAAGCGGCAATCGCCCCTGCCCTGGCTCCTAGCTCCTAGCACCCAGCCCCTAGCCCCTCGCCCCTAGCCCCTAGTAAGATCCCCCCATGGGACACCTGGAGCACAAGGCGCAGTCGCCCGCCGTGGCCAACTGCTACATCCTCACGATCAGCGACACCCGCACCGAGGCCACCGACACGAGCGGCCGGGCGATCTTCGACCTGCTGTTCGCCGGGGGGCACCAGGTCGTGGGGCGCAAGCTGCTGCGCGACGAGCCCGACCAGGTGCGCGCCGCGATCCTCGCCGAGCTCGAGAACCCGGCCGTCCAGGTGATCATCACCACGGGCGGCACCGGCATCACCTCGCGCGACACCACCTTCGAGGCCATCGACTCGCTGCTCGAGAAGCGGCTCGACGGGTTCGGCGAGCTGTTCCGGATGCTGAGCTACGACGAGATCGGGTCGGCCGCGATGCTCAGCCGCGCCTGCGCCGGACTCGCGCGGAAGAAGGTGATCATCTCGCTGCCCGGCTCCGAGCACGCCGTCCGCCTCGCCATGACGCGCCTGATCCTGCCGGAGCTGGGGCACCTGGTGAGGGAAGCGTCACGCTGAGATGCCGTGTGAGTCTCCGATGACTCCACCCCGCATGCGGCCCATCCGGGAAACGATCCCGCTCGACGAGGCGCGCGCCCTCGTCGCTGCCGCCGCCAGGCCCGTCGAGCGCGTCGAGACCGTGCCCCTCGAGCAGGCGCACCAGCGCGTCCTCGCCCGCGCCATCGTTGCCGCGCAGGACGTCCCCCCCTTCGCGCGCGCCGCCATGGACGGATTCGCCGTGGTGGCGGCCGACACCTTCGGCGCGAGCCAGTTCGACCCGAAGACGGCCCGCGTGATCGAGACGGTCCACACCGGCGAGATGCCCACCCGGACGGTCTCGCGCGGCGAATGCGTGCAGATTGCCACCGGCGCCCCGATGCCTGGCGGCGCGGACGCGGTCGTGATGGTGGAGGAAACCGAGCGGGCGGAGGACGAGACGGTCCGCATCTTCAGCCCGGTGTATCCAGGGCAGAACATCGGCCGCCAGGGGGCCGACATCCGTGCCGGGCAGGAGGTACTTGGCACCGGCGATTTCCTCACCTCGAGCCGGATCGGCGCGATTGCCGCCCTCGGCATTGCCGAAGTCGCGGTCTTCGAGCAGCCGCGCGTCGCCCTGCTCTCGACGGGGAACGAGATCGTGGAGCCCGGGCAGCCGCTTCCGCCCGGCCACATCTACGACATCAACCGCTTCACCCTCTCGGCCATCGTTTCGGAGCACGGCGGCATCCCCGTTCCGCGCGCCACCTCGGCCGACCGCCTCGACGACCTCTCGCGCGCGCTCGACGAGTGCCTCACGGCCGACCTGGTCGTGTTCTCAGGGGGCAGCTCGGTCGGCGAGCGCGACCTCGTGCTCGACCTGGTGGCCAGCCGGGGCGAGGTGGTGTTCCACGGCATCGCGGTCAAGCCCGGCAAGCCGACGCTGTTCGGCGTCATCGACGGCACGCCGGTGCTCGGCATGCCGGGCTACCCCGCCTCGTGCCTGTCGAACGGCTACATGCTGCTGGTCCCGCTGCTGCGGCGCCTTGCGCGGCTGCCGGAGGTCACCCCCCGCACGCTGCACCTCCCGCTCGGCCAGCGGGTCGTCTCGACGACGGGCCGGCACCAGTTCTACACGGTGCGGATCGTGAACGGCGTCGCGATGCCCGCTTTCAAGGCTTCGGGCGACATCACGAGCCTGTCGCAGGCCGACGGCTACATCGAGATCGCGGCGCAGACGGACATCGTCGAGAAGGGGGAGGTGGTGGAGGTGAAGCTTTTCTAGTCGCGAAGTCACGAAGTCACGAAGTCGCGAAGTCAGTCACCGAAGTCACGGAGTCGGTCGCGAAGTCGACGGTCAACGAGTGCCATGCGATGAGGGAACCACTGCTGAAGCTAGGCGAGAAGGCGCCGGAGTTCACGCTGCCGACGCACGAGGGGGTGCGGAGGTCGCTCGGCGAGTTCCTCGCGCGGGGACCGCTGCTGCTCGCCTTCCACCGGGGAACCTGGTGACCGAACTGCCGACGCCAGTTCGGTGAACTGGCCCACAACGCCGAGGGGTACCTGCGCTACGGGGTGCAGGTCGTGGCCATCGTCGCGCAGCGCTCCGAGAAGGTTCGCCGCTACCACGCAGAGCGCAACCTGCCCTTCACGATCCTGATTGACGACTCACGCGACACGGTGAAGGCCTACGGGGTGTGGCACCGCGTGGGCCTCGACGCGTGGAACATCGCCCGGCCCGCGGTCTTCCTGGTCGACGCCGCCGGAACCATCCGCTACCGCTTCGTCGCCTCGTCGCAGTTCGAGTTCCCCACCCACGAGCAGATCCTGGAGCAGATCCGCGCGCTGTAGGGTGCGAAGGGCGGCCCGGCGGCCGCCCGTGTGCCCTACTTCAGCCGCCCGCTGATCGCTTCCCAGTTCACCACGTTCCACCAGGCGTTCACGTAGTCGGCCCGGCGGTTCTGGTACTTCAGGTAGTAGGCATGCTCCCAGACGTCGAGGCCGAACACCGGCCACTTGCCCTCCAGGAGCGGGCTGTCCTGGTTGGCCGTGCTCTCGATCGACAGCTTGCCGTCGGTACCCTGCACGAGCCAGGCCCAGCCGCTGCCGAAGCGCCCGAGCGCCGACTTGTTGAACTGGTCGCGGAAGGTTTCAAAGCTGCCGAAGGTGCCCTTGATCGCGTCGGCAATCCGTCCCGATAAGGCGCCGCCGCCGGGCTTCATGATCTCCCAGAACATCGTGTGGTTGACGTGGCCGCCGCCGTTGTTGCGGACCGCGGTGCGGATGGCCTCGGGCACCTTCGCAATCTGCCGCAGCAGCTCCTCGGCCGACAGCTTCTGCAGGTCGGGGTGCGCTTCGAGGGCGGCGTTGAGGTTGGTGACGTAGGTGCCGTGATGCTTGTCGTGGTGGATCCGCATCGTCTGCTCGTCGATGTGCGGCTCCAGGGCGTTGTAGGCGTATGGGAGCGGGGGCAGCTCGTAGGCCAAGGTCGTCCTCCTCACTTGCGGGGCAGCCCGAAGGCTTCTCCGCGTCACCTGAATATCGGACCAACTGAGTCTCCATTATGCCACATGCTATACTTCTGCCCGAACCGACGGTTCGCCGGCGACCAAGCGAAGTGGGTCGAAAGCCCACACGGTCACGCCACTGTAGGCGGGGAGCGACGCCGCACGGGGTCGATCGACCGGCAGCCCTGATGGCTGCCTCACGAAACGACCCAGCCACTGTGCCAACCCGGCAACCCTGAAGGGTTGCCCCACGAGGCATGGGAAGGCCGCGGCGCCGCGGTGATCCGCGAGTCAGGAAACCTGGCCGCCCGGCACGTCCCTTGACCCGGTGCGCCCGCCTCCCCGGCGGGGCGCACGGGGATCGGCGCGTGAGACGCCGAAGGACTACTCATGCCTGCACTCCGCTTCCCTTTCATCACGCTCGTGCTCCTCGTCTGGCTCGCCGGCCTGTCGCCGGCCCCGGCCCTGGCCCAGGGCCCGGCCGGGCAGGATCGTGGCGGCCCACGTGCCGGGAACGGTGAGACGCCCGACGCATCGCTTGGCGTCGTGCGGGGCGTCGCGCTCGACCCTGCCGGTGACGCCGTGCCGCATGCCGGCATCGTGCTGGCAACGCCGGTCGGCCTGGCCGCCTCGACCGAGGCGGACCAATCCGGACGGTTCGCCTTCAACGGCGTCAGGCCGGGACGGTACGAACTGCGGGCCACCTCGCCAGGGCTTGCGGGCGGCCCGGTCACGGTCGAGGTCGGGGCAGGCCGGGTGACCGAGCTGCAGCTGGCGCTGCGACTGACCGCGGTCACCGAGTCGGTCGTCGTATCCGCGGCGCAGGTCGAGCTGCCGCTGTCGCGCGCGGCCACCCCTGTCACGGTGATCTCGCGCGAGGAGATGGAAGCGCGGCAGGTGGAGTCGATCGCCGATGCACTGCGCGGGGTGCAGGGGCTCACGGTCGCGCGAAACGGCGGCCGGGGAGGCGTCACGTCGGTCTTCCCGCGCGGCGGCGATTCGGACTACACGCTGGTCCTGGTTGACGGGGTCAAGGTCAACGCGTTCGGCGGCGGCTTCGACTTCTCCACGCTCGCTGCCGCCGACGTCGAGCGCATCGAGGTGGTCCGCGGACCCGAGAGCGCGCTGTTCGGCAGCGACGCCATCGGCGGGACGGTGCAGGTGGTGACGCGCCGCGGCGGTGCCCCCCGCGCCGGCCTGGCCGTCGAGCACGGCAGCCTCGCCACCTCGCGTGCCTCGGTCTCGGCCTCGGGCTCGTACGGCGCGTGGAGCTGGGGCGGGTCGGCGAGCCGGACGTCGAGCGATGGCTACACCGGCATCGCACCCGCCACGGGCGAACGCGTCGGCAACGACGACCTTCTCCTGTTCGAGGCCGGCGGTTCGCTGGGCTGGCGCGCCACGCCCTCGTCAGACCTGCGGCTGACGGCAAGGTGGACGTCGCACGAGCGCGGCTATCCCGGCCCGTTCGGATCGAACCCCATCGGGGCCTACACGGCCATTGATCGGGTCTCGCGGGGCGAGACCGACACGCGGCTGGCAGGCGCACGCTGGCGGCAGGTGCTCGGGGGCGAGCGCGGGCGCGTAACACTCTCGGCCGACGCCAGTCATCTCGTGATGCGCAACGACTTCACGAGCACTTACGGGCTCTCTGCGTCGAGCACGCGGCGTTCCCAGGCACAGCTGACCGTCAACGTGGACGTGACGGAGGCCGCCGCGATTACCGTGGGAGGGGCCTGGCAGGGCGAGCGGGCCACCAGCTCGTTCATCGCCGGCGACGGCGAAGCGCTGCTGCCGATCGAGCGGCGGAACCTCGCGGCCTTTGCCGAAGCCCGCCTGCAGCCGCACGCCGCGCTCTCGCTGACGGCGGGGATCAGGGCCGAGGGAGTCCGCCGGTCGGCCATGCCCGCCTACTCCGATCCGAGTTCGCCTCGACCGTCCTTCGACGCGCGCACCGACACGGCGGTCAACCCGCGGGTTGCCATTGCCTGGCTGCTGCCGGGCCGCATCGGCTCGCCTCTCTCATAGTCGCGCGTCCGGGCTGCCGCCGGCACCGGGATGCGCGCCCCGGACGCGCTCGAGATCGCGTTCACCGACAACCCGGGGCTGAAACCTGAGCGGGCGCGCAGCGTCGAGCTGGGCCTCGAGCAGGCGTGGGCGGGCGACCGCGTGGTCGTCGGCCTCACCGCCTTCTACAACCGCTACGACGACCTGATCGTCTCGGTCGGGCCGGTGCTGCGCCACGCGAGCCGGTACCGCACCGACAACATCTCGAACGCCCGCTCGCGGGGAATCGAGGCGTCGCTCGCCGCCCGCACGGGCTGGGGGCTCGAGGTGCGCGCGGCCTACACCCGGCTGTCTACCGCGATCCTCGCGGTCGATCGCCTCGGCTTCGCACCGCCTCCCTTCGAGCCGGGCGACCCGCTGGTGCGCCGCCCGCGCGACGAGGGGGCGCTCGACGTGCTCTTCACGCGCGGGCCGCTGACCTCGTTTGCGCGCGTCGGCGTCCGCGGGCGCGTCCTCGACGTCGAGCCCTCGTGGGGCACCTACGGCGGCCTGTTCTGGAACGACGGCTACGGGGTGCTGGACGCGGGCGCGTCGGTGCGCCTGCACCGCCACCTCACGGTCCTGCTGAGGGGCGGCAACCTGCTCGACCGGCGGTACGAGGAGAGCTTCGGCTTCCCGGCGCTCGGCCGCACGGTCACGATCGGGGTACGTCTTGCTGCGGGCCGATGATCTGACCTACGAGCACCCGCCCGGCCCGGGGCAGGAAACGCCGGGCGGGGTGCGCCACGTCTCGCTCGAGATCCCCCGTGGCGGCATCGTCGGCATCCTCGGGCCCAACGGCTCGGGCAAGACGACGCTGCTGCGGCTGATGGCGGGGTTGATCAAGCCGGCATCGGGGCGCGTGCTGCTGAACGGCCGCGATCTGGCCTCGCGGTCGCGGCGCGAGGTGGCACGCGAGATCGCGGTCGTGCCGCAGGAGACGCGCCTGGCCTTCGACTTCACAGTGCTGGAGGTGGTGCTGATGGGCCGCTTTCCCCACCTCGGGGCCTTCCAGCTGGAGGGCGACGAGGACGCCCGCCTCGCCCGCCAGGCGCTCGAGGACACGGGGACCGCCCACCTCGCGGGCCGCATGTTCCCCACCCTGAGCGGTGGCGAGAAGCAGCGTGTCATCATCGCGGCCGCGCTGGCGCAGGCAGCGCCGGTGTTGCTGCTCGACGAGCCGACCGCGTCGCTCGATCCCGGCTCGCAGATCGAAATCGCGGCGCTGCTCCGGCGGCTGAACGCGCGCCGGCAGGTGACGCTCGGGGTGGCCACGCACGACCTCAACTTCGCCGCCAGCCTGTGCACCAGCCTGGTGCTGCTGCGGCAGGGCCGCGTGGCCGCCGCCGGGCCGACATCCGAGGTGCTGACCCACGAGCACATCCGCACCGTGTACGGCGTGGATGCCGACATCTCCTTCAACGAGCGCGCCGGGCACCTGACGGTGGTGCCGCTGGCGCGGGCCGGCCACCACTGATGCCGATGCGGCGGCGCATGGCTTTCACCGTGCTGACCTTCGGGGGGCTGGCGGCGGCCGCGTGCCTGATCGCGCCGCTGATCGGCTCCACGCCGCTCTCGCTCCGCCGCGTCTTCGACGGCAGCGTCCCCTTCGCCGAGAATCCCGACGCGCAGATCTTCTTCGTCGCGCGCCTCCCGCGGACGCTCGCGGCGGCACTGGTCGGCGCGTCGCTCGCCGCCGCCGGTGTGGTCTTCCAGGCGCTGCTGCGCAACCCGCTGGCAACGCCGTTCACGCTTGGCGTCTCGGCCGGCGCCGCGCTCGGCGCCATGCTCGCGATCATCTTCCCGGTGGGCCTGGCGTTCGCCGGCGTCTCGTCCGTGCCGATCGCCAGCTTCGCCGGCGCGCTCGGCGCGGTCGCCATCGTCTACGCACTGGCAACGGTGCGGCGGCAGGGATTGTCCACCACGGTCCTGCTGCTCGCGGGGATCACGCTGAACGCATTCTTCTCGTCGGTGATCCTGTTCATCCAGTACCTGGCCGACTTCACGCAGACGTTCCGCACGGTGCGATGGCTGATGGGCGACCTCGACGTGGGCAGCTACACGCCCATCCTCGCCGCGCTGCCGTTCATGCTGGTCGCCTTCGCGGCGTTCTCGGTGCTGCCGCGGGCGCTGAACCTGCTGACGCTCGGGGCCGACGCCGCCGCGGCGCGAGGGGTGGACGTGCTGCGCACGCAGCGGCTCTCGTTCTTCAGCGCCTCGCTTGCCACCGGCGCGGCAGTCTCGCTCGGCGGGCCGGTGGGGTTCATCGGGATCATCGTGCCCCACCTGGTGCGATTGCTGGTGGGGTCGGACCACCGGATCGTGCTCCCGGCCGCCACCCTGTTCGGGGCGGCGTTCCTGATCGCGTGCGACACGGCCTCACGCATGGTGATGGCGCCCATGGAACTGCCGGTCGGCATCCTGACGGCGCTGATCGGCGGGCCGTTCTTCCTGTGGCTGCTGCTGAGGAGGAGTTAGGGATAGGCTCAGGGCTCCGGGCTCAGGGCTCAAGGTTCAGGGCTTGCCGCGCCGAGGCCCGCGAGCGGAGCGAGCGCTTGGCGGAGGCGGGCTCGAAGCGAGGGGCGAGGGAGGCTCACGGCCAAGGACTAGGGGGAGACCGGTGTCCCGCAGCGTGTTCGTCAGGCTGGCCGCGGTAGTCGCGTCCATGCTCGCTGTCGCCGGATGCGGCGGGCCGCGGCAAGAGCCTGCGGAGTCCCAGATGCCGCCGCCCGCGGCCGGCGGCAGGCCGACGGTCGTGTCGCTCGTGCCGGCGGTCACCGAGATGCTCTTCGCCGTGGGCGCGGGGCCGCAAGTCGTCGGCGTCGGCAGCTTCGACAGCTGGCCGCCCGAGGTCCGCCACCTGCCGAAGCTGGGCGCACTGCTCGATCCCGACGTCGAGCGCATCCTCCGCCTCAGGCCGGGCGTCCTCGTCCTGCACGTGTCGCAACAAGAGTTGCGAACCCAGATGGAACGAGTGGGCATCCGGGTGTTCGCGCACGCGACCGGCGGCCTGGACGACGTGCCGAGGAACATGCGGAAGATTGGCTCGCTGGTGGGGCGGGCGGCGGAGGCCGAAGAAGCGGCGGCGGCCTTCGAGCGAAGCCTGGACGAGATCCGCGCGCGTGCCGCCGGGCGCGCGCGGCGGCGCACGCTGATTGTATTCGGGCACGAACCGGGAGCGCTGCGGGCCATCGACGCAAGCGGCGGGATCGGGTTCCTGCACGACGTCGTGACGCTGGCCGGGGGAGAGAACGTGTTCGCGTCGGTGAAGCGCGAATCGGTGCGGGTGAGCACCGAGGCGATCCTTGCCGCGGCACCCGAGGTCATTCTCGACCTGCGCTACGGGCAGGAATGGGAATCCGAGGCCGAAGCGGCGCGCGAGCGTGCGGCGTGGAACGCGCTGCCCGCGGTCCCGGCAGTCAGGACGGGCCGCGTGCACGTCCTGTCCGGCGACCGCTTCGTCATTCCGGGACCGCGCCTGGTGGAGGCCGCGCGGGACATCGCCGCAGCGCTCGAGGATTAGAGCGCAGGCGTTTCTACGTCCCGCGTCTCCCGTTCGGCATTCACCTTCCAACGTCGCCTTCCTTCGCCTCCCGCCACTCCTCGTACCACGCCAGCTGGATAGCCTCCAGCTTCCCCTCGCTCGACGCGCCGGGGTCGTCGTCGAAGCCGGGCAGCTCGAGGACCCAGGTCCGCAGGTCGGTGAAGCGCACCGAAAGGGGGTCCATCCGGGGGAATCGCTGGTGCAGCGCGATGCCGATGTCCTCGGCGTCGGTCCACTTCATCGTCAGATCTCCCTCACGGCCTATTGCCGTACCCACGAACGGGTAGAACCACAAAGGGCACAAAGGCGTGTCAGGCCGAAGCGGTCTTCGGCGGCCGCCTGAAAGGCGGCCGGGCGCTTCGTGTTCTTTGTGTTCTTTGTGTCCTTCGTGGTTTCGTACGTCGTAGCGGTTCCGTCACGGGATCTCGCAGGTCACCTCGCCCTTGACGATCGCCTGGCAGGCGAGGCGCGAGCGGGGGGTGACGCCCCATGCGCCGTCCAGCCGGTCGGCCTCCGCGTCGTCCATCTCGCTCAGGTGGTCCATCCCCTCGCGCACGATCACGTGGCAGGTCGTGCACGCGGCGTTGCCGCCGCACGCGTGCTCCAGCGGGAAGCCGACGTTGAGCGCCACGTCGAGCAGGGAGCCGCGG
This sequence comes from Vicinamibacterales bacterium, assembly GCA_029974175.1. GTDB lineage: Bacteria > Acidobacteriota > Vicinamibacteria > Vicinamibacterales > Fen-181 > JARKSS01. The sequence goes on along the minus strand of JARKSS010000395.1, from coordinate 12,977 downwards.
CGGCCGTGGCGCTGGTACGGCAGGTCGTCGAGGTTCACGTCGTACGACTTGGCTGCCCCGTTCTGCACGAAGGTGACGCGGGTCATTCGACGTGGTCGATGCTGCGGCCCGAAAGGGCCGCTCTCACGCTGCGGTTCATCAGCACCTCGGCGAGGTGCCGCGTGACGTCGTTGAGCACGCGGGTCTTCGCCTCGAGGGCCGCGCGGTCGTTGCCGTTCAGGGCGTCGCGCAGGTCGGCCAGCGCCGACTCGATCGCTTCGATCTCGCCCGGCGCAAGCTCGGTGCCCCTGGCCGCCTGCAGGTCGGGGTTGCGCAGCGACTTCTCGGTGGCCCGCACGACCGACTCGGCCTCGTTGCGCGCCTCGATCAGCAGGCGCGCCTCGACGTCGGCCTCGGCATGCTCGAACGACTCGAGCAGCATCCGCTCGACCTCCTCCTCGCTGAGGCCGTAGGAGGGCTTCACCTCGATCGCCTGCTCGATGCCGGTCCGCAGTTCGCGCGCCGACACGCTGAGGATGCCGTTGGCGTCGATCTGGAACCGCACCTGCAGCCGCGGCAGGCCGGCCGGCATCGGCGGGATGCCGCGCAAGCGGAAGCGCGCGAGCGAGCGGTTGTCGCGCGCCAGCTCGCGCTCGCCCTGGAGCACGTGGATGTCCACCGAAGACTGGTTGTCCACGAAGGTCGTGAACATCTCGGTGCCGGTCGCCGGGATGGTCGAATTGCGGAGGATGATCTTCTCCATCGCCCCGCCCATCGTCTCGATGCCGAGCGAGAGCGGCGTGACGTCGAGCAGCAGCATGTCGCGGTTGCCGGTCACCAGGATGTTGGCCTGCACCGCGGCGCCGATCGCGACCACCTCGTCGGGGTTCAGCTCGGTGTGCGGACGCCGCCCGAACAGCTCCTCCACGGCGCGCCGCACGAGCGGGATGCGCGTGGAGCCCCCCACCAGCACCACCTCGTCCACCTGCCCCGGCCCGAGCGAGGCATCGGCCAGCGCGGCCCGGCAGGGCACGAGCGTGCGCTCGACGACCGGCGCGATCAGGCGCTCGAACGACGCGCGGTCGAGGACCCGGCGGTAGACCGGCGCAGCCCCCTGCCCCGCCAGGTCCACGCGAAGCTCGGTCTGCTCCTGCGACGAGAGGTCGATCTTTGCCTGGATCGCCGCCAGGCGGACGGCCTGCAGCACCTCGGGCGTCGGCTCGCCGCCCATCTCCGACACGACCTGCTCGACCAGGAGGCGGTCGATGTCGTCACCCCCGAGATGCGTGTCGCCGTTGGTGGCCAGCACCTGGAACACTCCATCCTCGACGCGGAGGATCGAGATGTCGAAGGTACCGCCGCCGAAGTCGTAGACGGCGATCGTGCCGACCCGACGCCGGTCGAGGCCGTAGGCCAGCGAGGCGGCCGTCGGCTCGTTGATGATCCGCAGCACCTCGATGCCGGCAATCCGGCCCGCGTCGCGCGTCGCGGTGCGCTGCGCGTCGTTGAAGTACGCCGGGACGGTGATGACGGCCCGGTCCACCTCGAAGTCGAACTCGCCGCGCTCCTGGAAGTAGGCCTCGGCCCGCCGCTTCAGCTCGCGCAGGATGAAGGCCGAGATCTCGGGTGGCGTGAACGCCCGCTCCCCGAGGCCGATCCGCACCACCCCCTCGCCATCGCCGGCCAGGCTGAAGGGGAAGTGCGACGCCTCGTCCGACACGTCGGCGGCGCCCCGCCCCATGAAGCGCTTGACGGAGTAGACGGTGTGGCCGGCGTCGGTCAGCAGGCGCCGCTGTGCCTCGCGCCCGACGTAGACGTTGCCCCGGTCGTCCACCGTCACGACCGAGGGCAGAAGCACCTCCCCAGAGACGGGGTCGGGAATCACCGCCGGCTCGCCGTCCCGCACCCAGGCGACGAGGCTGTTGGTGGTGCCCAGATCGATGCCGACGACGTGGGACATATGAGACTACGGGTGCAGCTCGCCGCGCTCGCGGGCGAGCAGCTGCAGCAGGTTCTCGACGTAACTGCGCTCGTCGAGGAGGGTGCGAAGCGCCTCGAGCGTCTGGCGCCTCGCAGAGGAACCGCCCTCCTCGGCGACGGGGCGGGGCGCCGGCCCCGCCTCCTCCATCAACTCGTCCCACCGCGCCATCAAGGCCGCCAGGCGTTCCTCCTGCTGCGCCGCGCGCGCCTCGATCGGACGGGCGGCAGCTTCCAGGCGCCGGGACACCTCGTCGGCGGGCGCGCCGGCCGCGCGGGCACGGTGAATGGCATCCAGCTCTTCGTTCAGCTCGAACACTTCCTCGAGCAGCCCCGGCTCGAGCCGGGACGCGTCGGCGCCCGCCTGCTGACGGCCGGCAGGGGCCAGCCCTTCGAGCTTGAGCAGGTACTCGACGCGATCGATCGGCTGCCGGAGCACGCGGTACGCGTCGTTCAGGTACGACGAGCGTTCCAGGCTGGCCAGGCGTTCGGCGGGCGAGGCGTTGTAGAAGTAGTCGGGGTGAAACCGCCGGCTGAGATCCCGGAAGCGGCGTTCCAGGTCACCGAGGTCGATCGTCAGCTTGCGCGGCAGGCCGAAAAACGTGAAGTAGTCGCCGTGCCGCGCCACCGACAGGATGCGCTCGCACTGCGGGCAGAAGTGCGCTTCGGCCGGCGCCCCCGCCCCGCAGTGGCGGCAGGACTGGAGGACCAGCGAACGGGAATCAGCAGGCATGAGATGAGAACGGAACCGAGTGAATACGAAACGGAGGACCCGGAACGGCCCGCGCGGCCCGTCTCACACCTGGAACGACGAGCCGCAGCCGCACGTGCTCTTGGCGTTCGGGTTCTGGAAGATGAACCCCTTGCTGAGGAGCGACGTGTCGTAGTCGAGCACCGTGCCGTTCAGGTAGATGAGGCTCTTGCGGTCCACGAAGATCTTGATGCCGTCCGGGCCCTCGATCACCTCGTCGCCGAGCCGCGCCTGCCGCTCCCACGAGAAGGTGTAGCTCAGGCCCGAGCAGCCGCCGCCCTTGACGCCCACGCGCAGGCCGCCCTCGGTCATCTGCTGCTTCTCCATCAGCATCTTGATCCGCCGGGCCGCCACCTCGCTGATCTGGATGCCCATCACCGCACCCCCGCCGCGGCCGTGCCGCCACCGGCCGGCGCGGTCCCGTTGTCGTGGCCCTGCTCCGCCTCCGCCTGCTTCCGCTTGTAATCGGCGATCGCCGCCTTGATCGCGTCCTCGGCCAACACCGAGCAGTGGATCTTCACCGGCGGCAGGCTCAGCTCGTTGACGATGTCCACGTTCTTGATCTCGAGCGCCTGGTCCAGCGTCTTGCCCTTCAGCCACTCGGTGGCCAGGCTCGAGCTGGCAATCGCCGACCCGCAGCCGAACGTCTTGAACTTCGCGTCCGCGATGACGCCGGTCTCGGGATCCACCTTGACCTGCAGCTTCATCACGTCCCCGCACTCGGGCGCGCCCACCAGGCCCGTCCCGACCGTGACGTCGTCCTTGGGCAACGACCCGACGTTGCGGGGGTTGTTGTAGTGTTCGAGAACCTTGTCCGAGTAAGACATCGTCATCCCCGGCAGCCCTGACAGGCTGCCGCCTTCTTCAGCGGCCCGCTAAGTGGCTGCCCTGCCGGAGGCCTTCTCGCGCGCCAGCTCGTACAGCGGCGACATCTCGCGAAGCCTCGTCACGACCTGCACCATCTTCCCGGCGACGTAGTCCACTTCCTCCTCGGTGTTGAACCGGCCGAGGCCGAAGCGGATGGACGAGTGCGCCAGCTCGTCGCCGACTCCCAGCGCCCTCAGCACGTACGACGGCTCGAGGGTGGCCGACGTGCACGCCGACCCCGACGACACCGCCACGTCGCTGATTCCCATCAGCAGCGACTCGCCCTCGACGTAGGCGAAGCTGACGTTGAGGTTCCCGGGCAGCCGGTGCTCCATCGAACCGTTCACGTAGATCTCGTCGAGGCCTCCGCGCAAACCAGCCAGCAGCCGGTCCCGTAACCCGGCAACCCTGACGGATTCCTCGGCCATCTCGGCGGCCGCGATCTCAGAGGCCTTCCCCATGCCGACGATGCCCGGGACGTTGAGCGTGCCCGAGCGCATGCCCCGCTCGTGGCCCCCGCCGTCGATAATCGGCTCGAGAAGCACGCGCGGGTTCTTGCGCCGGACGTAGAGCGCCCCGACGCCCTTCGGGCCGTACATCTTGTGCGCCGAGAGCGATGCCATGTCCACGTTCATCGCCTCGACGTCGAAGGGTATCTTCCCCGCGGCCTGCACCGCGTCGGTGTGGAACAGCACGCCGCGCTCGCGCGCGATCCGCCCGATCTCGGCAATCGGCTGCACCACCCCGATCTCGTTGTTCGCCGCCATCACGCTGATGAGCGTCGTCTTCGGGGTGATGGCGTCACGCAGCTGATCGAGGTCGACCAGGCCGTCGCGCCCGACCGGCAGGTAGGTGACCTGGAAGCCCTCCTTCTGGAGGTGCTTGCAGGTGTCGAGCACCGCCTTGTGCTCGGTGACCACCGTGATGATGTGGTCGCCCTTCTCGCGGTACATCCGGGCCGCGCCCTTGATCGCGAGGTTGTCCGACTCGGTGGCGCCGCTCGTGAAGATGATCTCGCGGGCCGTGGCCCCGATGAGGGCGGCGACCTGCTTGCGGGCGGCCTCGACGGCCTCCTCGGCCTGCCACCCGAACGAGTGGTTGCGGCTGGCGGCGTTCCCGAACCGCTCGCGGAAGTACGGCAGCATTGCCTCGAGAACGCGCGGATCGACCGGCGTCGTCGCATGGCAATCCATGTAAATCGGCAGGTTCAAGATGACCTCTGGATGATGACGTTTCTCAGCGCGGCGGCACCGCGCCGGTCGGGCTCACCGCGAGGCGATCGCGGCTGCCCATGCGGTCGTCGTCCACCGCCATCTCGTAGACGGTGCTGCTCGACAGGGCCCCGAGGATCAGCTCGCGGATCTTCCAGAGCGGGTCGCGCACGTTGCAGGTGGCGAACTGCCCGCAGCGCTGGCTGTGAACCGAGCAGGCCGTCACGGTCAGCGGACCGTCAATCGCCTGGATGACGTCGGCCAGCGAGATCGAGCCCGAGTCGCGAGCCAGCTGGTAGCCCCCGCGCGTCCCCTGCTGTGACGAGAGCAGGCCCCGCCGCGCGAGGCGCTGCAGGACCTTCGCCATGAGCTCCACTGGAATGGAGTATTGCTCGGCGATCTCGCGAGCGCTCGACGACCCGCGGCCTTCGCGCAACGCCAGGTGCTTCATGGCAATCAGCGCGTAGTCCGCCTTCTTCGACAACCTCAGCATAGGCTCTGCCTTAAACTACGACCGCCAGAGTCGTATTTTACGGCGCAAGGGCTGTCACAATCAAGCGTCGGGCTTGTCGGGCCAGAGTCCGCCCTCCGCGCCGCGCCCTCCGGCTGCGGCTGTCGTCAGTACCGCGGCAGCGTGGGATCGACCTCGTCGGTCCAGGCGGCAATGCCGCCCGCGAGGTTCCAGGCCTGGAGGCCGAGGCTCCGGAGGTACTCGACCGCGCCGGCACTGCGCACGCCGTGGTGGCAGTAGACGACGTAGCTGGCGGCCGGGTCGAGTTCCGCGGCACGCTCGGCCAGCTGGCCCAGCGGCACGAGCACCGAGCCCGGGAGGTGGACGATTCGGTACTCCATCGGCTCGCGGACATCCAGCAGGACGGTGGGTTCACGCTGGTCCAGCCGCCGTTTCAGCTCGAGCGGGCCGATGTCGCGATCGGCCAGGCGCGGCGCCGCGGTGCGGGTCCCGCACACCTCCTCGTAGTCCTGCAGTTCGCGAATGCGGGGGGCGTCGCCGCACACCGGGCAGTCGGGGTCGCGGCGCAGCCGGACCTCGCGGAAGCGCATCTCGAGCGCATCGAGCACCAGCAGGCGCCCAATCAGCGGTTCGCCCACGCCGACGATCAACTTGATCGCCTCGTTTGCCTGGATGCAGCCGACGATGCCGGGGAGCACGCCGAGCACGCCTGCCTCGTCGCAGTTCGGCACTAGGCCTGCCGGCGGCGGCTCGGGGAACAGGCAGCGGTAGCAGGGACCGCCCGAGGCGGCGAACACGGAGGCCTGCCCCTCGAAGCGGAAGACGCTGCCGTAGACGTAGGGCCGGCCGCCAAGCACCGATGCGTCGTTTACCAGGTAGCGCGTGGCGAAGTTGTCGGTGCAGTCCACCACGATGCCGTAGCCGTCGAAGAGGGCGGGCGCGTTCTCGCGGGTCAGGCGTGTCTCGTACGGAACGACGCGGACCGAAGGATTGAGCTCGACAAGGCGGCGGGCCGCCGACTGCACCTTCGGCTCGCCCACCGCGCTCGTCCCGTGGATCACCTGCCGTTGGAGGTTGCTCAGGTCCACCGCGTCCGAGTCCACCAGGCCGAGCGTGCCGACGCCGGCTGCAGCGAGGTACATCGAGGCGGGCGACCCCAATCCCCCGGCACCCACGCAGAGCACGCGTGCCGCCTTCAGCTTCCGCTGCCCCTCCAGTCCCATCTCGGGCAGCAGCAGGTGACGGCTGTAGCGGTGAAGCTCGTCCCGCGACAGGTCGGGAAGCATATCGCCGATTCTACCCCTCGCCCAAAGGCCCTTTCGAGGTGCCGGGCGGCACGCCAGGCAGCAGGTCGAGCAGGCGTGCGGGATGGTCGGCGAGCGCGTCGGCGCCGGCCCGCTCGAGCGCCGAGGGCTCGAAGGGCCCCCACAGCGCGCCGATGGCGCGCATGCCGGCCGTGAGCGCCGCGGTCATGTCGTGGACGCTGTCGCCGACATAGACGGCCTGGCCCGGCGAGACACCGGCCTTCGACGCGGCCGCAAGCAGCGGCTCGGGGTGTGGCTTGTGCATGGCCGTGTCGTCGTGGAAGACGAACGTCTCGAGCAGCTCGCCGAGGCCGTAGCGCTCGTACGTCAAGCGCGCCGCCCAGTCGACCTTGCTGGTCACGAGCCCAAGGCGGTAGCCGCGCTCGCGAAGCCCGGTCAGCATGTCGCGCACGCCGGGATACGGCTGGATGAGGGCGTCGATGTTCTCGCGCTGGAACTCGCGGTAGGTGGCCATCATCGCCTCGGTGGCCACGTCGGGGTCGGCCGCGCCGGCGGCCACCGCGTAGTCGCGCAGGATCGCGTTCAGCGACCGGCCCAGGTTCCCGATGATCACCTCGCGCGGAGGGTCGAAGCCAGGCAGGTGCACGCCGAGCGTGTGGCGGTACGATGCGAAGATCAGCGGGATGGTGTTGACCAGTGTCCCGTCGAGATCGAAGAACACGGCGGTCACGCCGGGAAACGGCTCCCCCGCCGCCAAGGCCGAACGCCCAGGAGTCATCCGGGTAGGATATACGCAACGGCGAGGAGGGGCATGCGGATCGGGCCGTTCGAGATGGAGCGGATGCAATCCCGCTGGATGAAACGGGTCGAGATCCACCTGCAGCCTGCCGGACGGCTTGCCCGCTCGAGGGAGGTGCCGGCGTGACCGCGGATCTCGTCCTCGTCGGGTTCGGCAACGTCGGCCGGCGGTTCGTCAGGCTGCTCGACGGGTGCCGAGCCGAGCTTCGCGACCGTCACTCGCTCGAGTGGCGCATCGTGGGCATCTGCACGAGGCGCCACGGCCGCGTGGGCAACCCGGAGGGTCTCGACGCCCTCGCCGCGGCCGACGCGGTGGAGCGGGGTGAGCCACTGGGAGAGAGGTGGAAAGGGGACGCGGACGGCGTCGGGTTCATCCGGGCCGCCGCTGACGACTGGCGACGCTCGGGCTCGGCCAACCCGCTCGTCGTAGTCGAGACGACCGTGCTCGACGTGCGATCCGGCCGGCCCGCCCTCGATCACGTTCGCGTTGGCCTCGAGGCCGGCGCCCACGTCATCACCGCCAACAAGGGGCCGGTGGCCTTTGCCTACGGCGAGCTCAAGGAGCTGGCCACCTCGGCCAACCGGCTGTTCCTTTTCGAAGGGGCCGTCATGGACGGCATCCCCGTCTTCAACCTCGCCGCTCGTACGCTACCGGCCGTGCGTGTTTCGGGGTTCAGGGGTGTCGTGAACAGCACGACGAACTACATCATCTCGGCGATGGAGGACGGCCGGGCGTTCGACGAGGCGCTGGCCGAGATGCAGGCTGCGGGGATCGCAGAGGCCGACGCCTCGCTGGACGTGGACGGATGGGATGGGGCGGCCAAGGCGGCTGCCCTGGCCAATGTGCTGCTCGACGCGCGGACGTCACCCCTCGAGGTGGAGCGCACCGGCATTGCCAGCCTCGAGGGATCGGCGGTCCGCGACGCGGTCGCACGCGGAATGCGCGTGAAGCTGGTCGCGCGCGGTCGCCGCGACGCGGCCGGGAGCCTGCGCGTCTCGGTGGCACCCGAGGAACTGCCAGCCGGCGACCTGCTGGCGGGCCTGCGCGGACAGCAGAACGCCCTCGTCCTCGAGACCGATCTTCTCGGGGACGTCGCGATCGTGCAGCTGGGTGGTGGACTGACGCAGACAGCCTACGCGCTCGTCAGCGACCTGGTCGCCCTGCGCCATGCGCTGCCAGCGCTTCCTTGAGCTTCTTCTCGTCGTACCCGCGGATCGCGTAGTCGCCGATGAGCGTAAACGGGATGCTCATCACGCCGAGACGGGCCAGGTCGTCGAAGGCGCCCGGGTCTTCGTCGATGTTCCGGACAATGAAGGTCGCACCGGCTCGTGAAAGAAACTCTTTCACCCGTTCGCACGACCGTCAATGCCCGCCGGAATAGACGATGATGTCGGTCTCAGCCATCCTGGTCCCTAAGATAGATAGACTATTGTACCGCCATGGAGATATCCGACATCCGCCGGCGCCTGCGTGCCGCGTTCGAACAGCACCGCAAGGAGGCGGCCGCGCGCCGCGCCCGGTCCGACGAGGCGCAGATCGCCTACCAGGGGTTCCTGCGCGACATCGCCGTGCCGGTCTTCCGCATGGTGGCGAACGTCGCGAAGGCCGAGGGGCACCCCTTCACCGTCTACTCGCCCGCCGGCGGCGTGCGCCTCGTCTCCGAGCGAAACGACCGCGACTTCGTCGAGCTGTGGCTGGACGGCTCGCTCGACCCTCCACGCGTGGCGACGCGGGTGAACAAGCAGGTGGGACGCGACCTGGTGTCGAGAGAGGGGCTGCTGCGCGGCGAGGCGCCAATCCCGGGCCTCACCGACGAGGACGTCCTGGCGTTCCTGCTTCGCGAGGTCGTCGAGCTGTCGGAACGGTAGGTGTCCCGCGGTGGCGGGGCTGACATCCCGCTCCACCGGCCGCGCCGGGAGGTCAGGCCAGGCGCTCGAGGAACGACGTGTCGAGGCCCTCGCGCCTGAGCACCGCCACGAACGCCTGGCGCTCGTAGGCCTTGCGGTAGGCTTCACGCGCGTCCACGACCCCGCTTTGCACGAAGGCGGCAAGCGCGTCGTTGAGCGGCGCCATGCCGTGCTTGCGCCCGCTTTCGAGGGCCAGCGGCAGCTGGTCCACCCGCCCCTCGGCAATCAGGTTGGCAATGGCGGACGTGTTGAGCAGCACCTCGCGCGCGGCCACGCGGCCGCCGCTCGACTTGTGCAGCAACACCTGCGCGACCACGCACCGCAGCCCCTCGGCCAGCGTGAGGCGCACCTGCTTGCGGCGATCGGGTGCCGCCTGGTCGATCAGCCGTACCAGCGCCGCCGTGGCCGTGTGGGCCGGCATCGCGGCGATGACCAGGTGCCCGGCGGCCACCGCGTCCACCGCGATGCCCATCACCTCGGGGGAGCGCAGGTCGTCGATCACCAGGACGTCGGGGTTCTCGCGCAGCGCGCCCCGCGTCATCACCGCCACCTTGCCGGCGTCTCCCCGCACCTCGCGCTGGCTGATGAGGCAGCCGCGCCCCTCGTGCGCGAACTGGATCTGGCGCTCGATGGTGATGACGTAGTCGCTGCGCGTCGCGTTGACCAGGTCCACGAAGGCCGAGACGAGCGTTGACTTCCCGCTCGCCCGCGGGCCGGCCACCAGGATCAGCCCCTCGGGCTCGGCCGCCAGCGCCTGGATCTCGCGCGAGAGCCCCAGCTGGTCGGCCGACGCGGGCCTGGCGGAAATAATCCGGAAGATGCCGCCCGGGCCGCGATGGTCGCGGAAGCTCTGGCACCGGATGCGGCCGACCTCGGGCACCTCCGACATCCACTCGGTGCCCTCGCCGTTCTCGAGCGCCTCGCGGCTTCGCTCGGGTGCCAGGTCGAGCAGCAGCGACTCGACCTCGACGGCCGTCAGCGCCCGCTCGCCCTCCAGCATGGCAATCTCGCCGTCCACGCGGACGGCGGGCCGCGACTGCGACATCAAGTACAGGGTGTTGGCCCCGCGCGCGGCCGCCAGCCGCAGCAGCCGATCGATCCCCGCAAGCCGCGGCGACGCCGAAACGCGCGACGCCTCGGATCGCAGCGTGTTGCGCGCGAGGGGGAGAACGACCGCGGGAATGGGCTCGACCACTGGCGCCGCCTGACGCTCCACCTTTCCCTCCACCCGCTCGGGGCGCGCTGCAGCAGGTTCTTCGATCGGTTCGGGCGCGGCGGACGCCGGCTCGGCCGGCCTCTCGAAGGCGTCGAACAACGGTTCCCGGGTGACAGGAGCAGACTCGGACACGCGCACTTCAGGGCGCGGAGCGACGGGCGGCTCGACGGGCGGCGCCGGAACTCCGAAGGGTGCTTCCGCCACGCCGGCAACCGGCTCGGGTGCGGCTTCCGCAGGCTCCTCGACCGCGACCGCAGCCCCGCTCGAGGAAACGGCAGCTTCCGCCGATCGAGCGGGCGGCGCCGGCTCAATGGCTTCCTCCGGCACGGTCTCGAAGACGGCGGGCGCCGGCGCAACTGCGGCAGCCTGCTCGCCAGGCACCGCGGCCTCCTCGCTCGAGGCCTCGGCCTCACCCGCCGCCTGGTCGGGTACGTCGGTCGCTGTTTCGACCGCGGGAGATGGCAGCGGGGACGGTTCGGCCGGGGGCTGAACGTCGGCCGGCGGGACCGCAGGCACCGCCACGCCAGGCGCAGCTGCCTTCCGGTGCCGGCGCACCTCGATCCAGATGTCGTCGCCCCCCCGGGCGGCAACCACCGTGAACCGGTCGCTGCTGCCGCTCACGCCGCGTGGCAGCTCGTGCTCGATGGCACCCAGCTCGTCGAGCGCGGCGCGTCCCTCCGATGGAAGCAGCTGGCCGAGCATGCCGGAGACCGCGTCGAGCGTCAGTGGGCGTGACGACAGCTCGACGGGACCCGTTGGCGCGACCACGTACGGCTTTTCGCCCACGTGCATCACCAGCGCGTCGCCGTCAGCCCGGACGATGGCGGTCAACAGCGAGCCGAGCACGTCTGCCTCTGCCTCCTCACAATAGCTCTTCAATCGTGTCGGCTCAAAGGAGTGGAGTCAATAGATCCGGCAGGTCTGGACCGGACTTCGTACACCCGCACCAGTTCCACCAGCTTGTAGCCGCGGGTCTGGTGTGGCTGCACGATCCGCGCGGCCCGGAGGTACTGGAGCATCCCCTCGTCGGAGTAATCGGGGGCGCCGACGCCCTCGGCAGCCGCAAGGCGGGCTTCGAGGCCGGCCAGCGTGAGACGGGGCTCGTGGACGACCCGGGTCAGGGGAAGGCCCCGCCAGCGCCGCACGCGGCGGGGAGTGGTTGCGAAGGTGACGAAGACCTCGTTGGCGAGGAACTGGTAGTTGGCGCCGCTGCTGCTGGCGGGGGCGTCCTCCACCCTGACCGCGGCCACCTCCTCGAAGGTCTCGAGCACCGCCAGGAGCCGCGTCGTGAAGTCGCCGTCGCCCGACCAGCCAGAGGTGTCGAGGATCATAGGGGCTAGGAGCTTAGGGGCCAAGGCTGGGGGCTAGGAGCCAGACCGCCTCTTTCCTCCTGGCCGTTTGACGATTTCCACCGTTCCGTTGGCCTCGAGCGCCTCGATCGCGGCCACCACCTGCTCCAGCTCCACGTCGGGAGCGTCGGGCGAGAGGACGTAGGCGTACTTCTGCTCGTCGCTGCCCACCACGAGGTTGCCGCACTCGGCCCGCACCGCCTGGTAAATTTCGAAGATCGACCGCTTGCCGTCGATGAAGTTCGCCACCTCGCTGCGCGCAATGCCCGGCATCCGGACCATCGGGGCCGCCGCCGAACGGCCTGCGCCGGGCTGGCGTTTCCGGGGCGAGGGTGCCCGCCGCTGCGCCTCGGCCGAGTAGACCGGGAAGACCCTCCGGGGCACGAGGAGAACGTACTCACGTTCCTTGGGGCCGGGAGCAGCCGGGGGCACCGGGGCAACGCCCAGCGTGGCCGCCCGCTCCCGGTATCTCTCCTCGAGCAGTCGCGCGTTCAGGTCGCGAGCCGCCTGGAGCGTGCCAACCAGCCTTTTGACGGTTGCCTCCACCCCGGCATCCCGCGCCAGCGTCAGCACCGACTCCACGCCGCCCTGCGCCCTGCGGAAGGCACCGGCCACCTTCACCTGGGCTGCCTCGTGCTGTCGTGCGAGTTTCCGGGCATCCCCAACCATGAGGCCGGCTGCCTGCCGGGCCACCTCGGCAATCCACGCCTGGCCGTTCGTTGCGGCCTCCCAAGCCAGATTCCGCGCCTCGGCCGGGCCGGCGGTGGAGAGGTAGTACATGGCCGCGGCCGCCATGAAGGCGACCCGCTTCATCTCGGTCGGATCGGCGTGCTCGGCGCGGTCGCCGCTGCTGTGGTAGAAGCTGTCGTTCCAGTAGTTGAACTGCATCGCGGGGATGCCGCCGTTGTTGAAGACCGAGTGGTCGCTGCCCGAGGTGATCGCGGCGACCGGCGTGAGACGGTAGTTGAAGGTGGCATTGGCCCCGTACGCCGAGCGGACGTCGGTCTGGTCCACGTAGCGCAGCAGGCTTGCGATCAGATCGTTGAGGTAGCTGGGTCTCGAGTCGGGGGTCAGCTTCACGCGGAGGTAGGCGTCGGTGGTCTTCGGGTTGGCGCCCGTCATGTCGAAGTTCAGGGCCGCGAGGAGCCGCTCCTGCAGCTCGGGGTGCTTGAACATGTACTGGG
>JARKSS010000386.1 GCA_029974175.1 Vicinamibacterales bacterium | reverse complement strand
GACGGGCGGGCCGCGCGGCGGCCCGCTCTAGCCCTCCTTCACCTCGCGCACCTGCCGCCCGCGGTAGTAACCGCAGTGCGGGCACACCTGGTGCGAGAGCTTGGGCTCGTGGCACTGGGGGCAGTTGCTCAAGGCGGCAGGTGACAGCGCGTCGTGCGTGCGCCGCTTGGCACTGCGGGCCTTCGAGTGTCGTCGCTTTGGGTTGGGCATGCTATCCGCCTGTCTGTCTGCTGGCCGGGCGCGCTCAAGCCTCGCCGCCGCGCCGGCCCGCCAGCGCCCGCAGCCCCTCGAGCCGCGGGTCGGTCCACGAGTTCGTGCACGCGCAGGTGCCGGTGTTCAGGTTCGTCCCGCACTGGGGGCAGAGGCCGCGGCAGGACTCGCGGCACAGCGGCTTCATCGGGATCGCCAGGTAGAACTGCTCGCGCATCAGCTGCCCCAGGTCGATCCGCTCGTCCCGGTAGTAGGCCGTGCCGAGATCGTCCTCCTCGACCTCGACCTCCTCGGCGGCCGCGACGTTCTCGGTGTGCGGCACGTAGAGTAGGTCGAACACCCCGTCCACCGGGAAGTCGAGCGGCTCGAGGCACCGGCTGCAGTCGAGCGACAACCGCGTGGCCACCGTGCCCGCCAGCCGGTAGTGGGTGCCGTCCTTGAGCAGGTCGAACGACAGCCGTACCGGCCCCATCACCCGGAACGCCTCCCGCTCGCCCTGGGGCGTGAGGCCGTGGACGACCCCGCCCCCGTCGGGCACGTAGGTGCGCTCGACGTGCGTGCGCGGCTCGCGGAACTGGCTCAGGTCCAGGAACATCGGGGTCTTCCGTGCCGCCCCGGCCGTCGCGGGACGGACCCTCGATTATACCACGGTGGATCGGCCCGCCCCGGGGAACGCCGCCCGTTCACTCGGTGTCCCAGTCGCCCGGCATTTCCACCCAGGGGCGCGGGATGAACAGCCGCTCGAAGAGCGTCACGGCGTAGCGGTCGGTCATGCCCGCCAGGAAGTCGCGCGCCGCCACGTCCACGCCGTCGCGCTCGAGGATCTGCAGGTCGAGGAAGCGTCGGGGCCGCTCGTGCACCTTCTCCCACAGCCCTCCCAGGATGCCCGACGCCTTGCGCAGCTGCACGGCCGACCGCTGGTCCTCGTAGACCGTCCGGAAGAGGAAGGCGCGCAGCTCGATGGTGGCTGCCAGCACCGGCTCGCTCATGCGGACCTCCGTCAGCCCGGCGTCCAGCGTGGAGGTGATCACGTCGCCCACCATCCGGCCGATGCGCGCCGACGAAGTGGGCCCGAGCACCTCGACGATCGACCGCGGCAGCTCGTCGGGCTTCAGGATCCCGGCGCGCGTGGCGTCGTCGATGTCGTGGTTGACGTAGGCGATGAGGTCGGAGAGGCGGGCGATCTGCCCTTCCAGCGTCCCGGCCCGGTGTTGGGCAGGCTCGCCGACGGGCGCCCCCGACTTCCCCTTCGAGTGGTGCGCGATCCCGTCGCGCACTTCCCAGGTGAGGTTCAGCCCGGCGCCGTCGCGCTCGAGCACGTCCACCACGCGCAGGCTCTGCTCGTCGTGGGTGAACCCACCCGGAACGAGCTGGTCGAGCACCTTCTCGCCGGCATGGCCGAAGGGCGTGTGGCCGAGATCGTGCCCCAGGGCAATGGCCTCGGTCAGCTCCTCGTGCAGGTGCAGCGCCTTGGCGATGGTCCGCGCGATCTGCGAGACCTCGAGCGTGTGCGTCAGGCGCGTGCGGTAGTGATCGCCCGCCGGCGCGAAGAAGACCTGCGTCTTGTGCTTCAGGCGCCGGAACGCCTTGCAGTGGACAATCCGGTCGCGGTCGCGCTGAAACGCGGGGCGGATGTCGTCTTCGGGTTCCGGCCGCAGCCGGCCGCGGGTCTCGGAGCTGAGGGCGGCGGCGGGAGAGAGGAACTCCCGCTCGCGCGCTTCGAGTTCTTCGCGGATGGTCATCTGGATTGCTCGCTTCGGGCTTCACCCCGGCGGCCGCCGGGTTCGCCGGCCGCGGCCGCTCAGGAGACGAGTTCCCGGAAAAAGCTCGTACCGCATCCCGTGCCCTCGACACCCAGCGCCTCGGCAACGGTCGCCCCCAGGTCGGCAAAGGTGGCACGGGTCCCGAGGTCCGTCCCGGGCCTGACCGCTTCGCCGGCCGCGAGCACCGGGACGTACTCCCGCGAGTGGTCGGTGCTGGGAGTGGTCGGGTCGTTGCCGTGGTCGGCGGTGAGGAGGAGCAGGTCGCCGGGGCGCAGCAGCGGGAGCAGCCGGCCGAGCCGCGCGTCGAACCGCTCGAGGTTCTGCGCGTACCCCTCCACGTTGTTGCGGTGGCCGTACTGCGCGTCGAAGTCAACGAGGTTGGCAAACACGAGCGCCCCGCCGCCCTCCCGCACCGCTTCTTCCACCCGGTCCATCGCCTCCTCGTCCGACCGCGTGTGGACGGCGCGCGTGATTCCCTGCCCGGCAAACAGGTCCTCGATCTTCCCGATGGCGAGCACGTCGCGATTGGCGGCAACGAGGCGGTCGAGCACGGTCGGGCCGGTGGGCCTGATGGCGAAGTCGCGGCGGTTCGCCGTGCGCCGGAACGAGCCGGGCCGGCCGACAAACGGGCGGGCGATCACGCGGCCCACGCCCATCCCCGCGACGAACATCTCGTAGGCGATCTCGCACTGCCGGTACAGTTCGTCGATCGGGACGACCTCTTCGTGCGCCGCGATCTGGAAGACGCTGTCGGCCGACGTGTACACGATCGGGAAGCCGGTGCGCAGGTGCTCGCGCCCCAGCTCCTCGATGATGACGGTGCCCGAAGCCACCGTATTGCCCAGGGTGCGCCGGCCGATACGGCGCTCGAACTCCTCGAGCCGGTCGGCCGGGAACCCGTGCGGAAAGACCGGGAAGGGCCGGTCGACCACGAGCCCCATCAGCTCCCAGTGGCCGGTCACCGAGTCCTTGGCCGGCGCGCTCTGGGCCATCCGGCCGAAGGCTCCCAGGGGCACCGGCGTCGCCGCCTGCGTCTCCGCCGGTGATGGCACGGGCGTCCCCGCCGGCGGTCCCAGGTTCGACACACGCCCGAGTCCCAGCGAGCGCAACGCCGGCACCGCGAGCGGCACGCGCGCGGCGATGTGCCCCAGCGTGTCGCTGCCCTCGTCGCCAAAGGCCGCGGCGTCGGGCAGTTCTCCAATCCCCAGGCTGTCGAGCACGATGACGATCGCGCGGCGGATGGGCGGGTGGCTCACTGAGACTGGTGCGTGTAGTAGCTGCCGACGGTGCGCGAGGAGGTGATCGTGGCGACCGCGTGCTTGAAGATCATCTGATCGGCGCCCTCCCGATCGACGATGATCGCAAAGCGGTCGAAGTTCTTGATCCGGCCCTCGAACTCGGTGCCGTCGAGCAGGCGGAACCGCACGGTGAGGCGCTCGCGCCGCGCGTGGTTGAGGAACGCGTCCTGGATGTTCGGGCTGGTCACCACGGGGCGGGGCTCGGATACGGAAGCCATCTATGCGGTCTCCTCGTCGCGCGCACACGGGGTGCCTGGCAGCCGGGGTGCGACGAGACGCGTCGCAGCGGCGATGGCAGTGCCACGTTCTCCAGGGCCCGGAATCACCTCTAGATTAGGCTCTTTGCGAAACCAGATCAACTGACGCCGCGCGTACCGCCGCGTCTCGGCGATGATCGCCTCGCGCGCTGCGCGCTCGTCGAGCCGTCCCTCGAGAAGGTCGATCAGCTGGCGGTAGCCGATCGCCTGGAACGCATGCGCGTCGGGCGGCACGCCCGAGGCGAGCAGGCCGCGGACCTCGTCCACCCACCCGCGCGCGAACTGGACGGCGACGCGCGCGGCAATGCGCTCGCCGAGCGCGGCGGACGACAGCTGCAGCAGCAGGCCCACCACCTCCACGCCGGGCAGTGGCGACACGGTCTCGGCGAAGTGGGCGGTGAGCGGGCGGCCGGTGAGGAAATACACCTCGAGCGCGCGCACCAGCCGCACTTCGTCGCCCGGCAGGATGCGGCTGGCCGACCCGGGATCGACGCGCGCCACCATCCGGTGGAGGAATCCCGGCCCATGGCGGCGTGCGACCGCGCGGAGGCGCTCGCGCAGCGCCTCGTCGCGCGACGGGCCGGGGAAGAGGCCGCGCGTCAGCGCCCGGTAGTACAAACCGGTTCCCCCCACGAGGATCGGCAAGCGCCCCCGCGCGTGGATCGCGCGCACGGCCGCCGAGGCGTCGCGCGCGAACCGCGCGGCGGTGTACGACTCGCGCGGATCGGCCACGTCCACCACGTGGTGCGGGATGCCGCGCCGCGCCTCGAGCGGCAGCTTGTCGGTGCCGATGTCGAGGCCGCGATAGACCGCGGCCGAGTCGCAGCTCACGATCTCGCCGCCGAACCGTTCGGCAAGCGCCAGGCCGAGCGCGCTCTTGCCGCTGCCGGTCGGCCCGAGCACCGCCACGAGCACCGGGGGCCGCTCGCCTACCACAGGAGCCGCGCCATGGTGTAGAGGACGAGCACGGCGGCCAGGATCAACACGCCAGCTTGCTGCGTGCGGGTTGGCATCGGGGAATCGTCCCCTACTGAACCGGGGGAGCCTCGTTGTAATAGAACGTCACCGTGAAGAACGCGCGGTCGGACGGGTACTCGGGAGGCAGCGGATAGGTCGGGTTCGACGCAGCCAGCGCGCCGTACGACGAGTTGTTGAACGCCTCGACCGAGCACGGCCCCACCACCATCAGGTCGGTGATCGCGCCGCTCTTGTGCACGTAGAAGGTCAGCACCACGTGGCCGCTGAACGCCATGGCCGCGTACGGGATGACCCAGTTGCGCTTGATCTGCGCGATGAAGCGCCGCACCCAGGGACCGAACTCGACGCCCTTGGTGTCGAACTGAAGCGCGGGACCAAAAGCGCCGCCCCCGCCCCCTTCGTTCTGGAAGCGCTGGCTCGCATAGCGCTCGGGGTTCTGCAGCGCGCCGGCAAACAGCCCCGGCGCACCTGGACGGCCGGTTCCCTCTCCGGGCCTGGGCGCAGGCTGCGCCTGGCCGGGCAGCGACAGCGCGCTTCGGGCCCCTTCGCCGGTGCCGTTCTCGCCGCCTTGCCCCTGGCGTGAATCGGCCTGCGCCCGCTGCTCCTCACCCGGACCGGGCTCGGCCTCACGCGGCTCGACGCGCGGCACCTCCCGGGCGATCACTTCCGGCTGATCCACCCGCTCGGGCGTGTTGCCCCGGGAAAACGGCAGGCTGTTGGTGGGGTTCTGCGCCCGTTCCGGCGCCTGGGCCACGCGGTTCCTGTCTGACGGGTCGGCGCGCGGCGGAGGTGGCTTGGGCGCTGGAGGGTCGAGGCGTGGCTGGACGAAGACGAACCGGGTCCGCTCCAGTTCCTGCTGCCTCTGCAGCGCCGCCGCCTCGGCCGCCCGGGCCGCGGCTTCCTTGGCGCCCGGGAACTCGGGCATCATCACCGCCCCGAGGATCACCAGCAGGTGGAGGATGATCGACAGGAGGATCCCCTCACGCCACGAGATGGCGTGTCCGATTGGCGTGATGTCCGGGTGATTATCCTCGAAGTCGAAGTACATGAAGAAGATAGGGATTATACCATCGGCTGTGGTATGGTGAGCCGCCGATGCTGGTCGTCCTCCACGTCGCCCACTCCCGCCAGGTGTCGGAGGGCAAGATCGAGCGCTTGAGGGAGAACGCGGGCCTGCAAGTCCACCTCGTCCGCTCCACCCGCACTCCCACTCGTTTTGACGGCACGCTGCGTGTCCCGGTCGGGAAGAGCTCGGACCCTCACCGCTGCGTGTACGGCACCTTCGCCTTCGGCCTGCACCGGTTCCGCCCCGACATTGTCCACGTCGAGGAGGAACCCGACAGCCTCGCCGCCCTGCAAGTGGCCCTCGCTCGCAGGGCCTGGGCCAAGCGGGCACGGCTCGTCTACCACAGCTGGCAGAATGTCCGGCGTGAGCTGCGCCCTGGCGTCCGCGCGCTGCTCGCCGTAACGCTGAGGTCGGCCGACGCCATTCTCTGCGCCAGCCGCAAGTCCGAGCAGGTGTGGCGGTCGATGGGGTTCACCGGCCTGACGAGGACGATCCTCCCCCAGGGCGTCGATGTCTCCCGCTTCGCGCCTCGCCCCGATCCCCCCGTTCACGACCACTTCTCGGTGGGGTATGTCGGCCGGCTGGTCGCCGAGAAAGGATGCGACACCCTGCTCGACGCCGTTGCCGCCCTCGCCCCCCCCGTCGAGCTGACACTGGTCGGCGACGGTCCCGAGCGCCGGCCGCTCGAAGGCCGTGCCGCCGCACTCGGGCTTGCGGCCCGTGTCCGCTTCACCGGCAGGCTGCCGCACGAGGCGATGCCGAGTGTGCTCGCCGGGTTCGACGTGGTCGTGCTCCCCTCGCGGACCACCCCCGTGTGGGAGGAGCAATTCGGGCGCGTGCTCGCAGAAGCCATGGCCTGCGCGGTGAGCGCGGTCGGGTCCGATTCGGGCGCGATCCCCGAGGTGATCGGGGACGCCGGCCTGACCTTCCCCGAGGGCGACGCGGCCGCGCTTGCCCAATGCCTCCGCGCACTGCGCGAGAGCCCAAGCCTGAGACGCCAGTTGGGCCAGCGGGGACGTGAGCGGGCGATCGCCGAGTTCTCCGAAGCCACGCTGGCGCGCCAGACAGCCGCGTTCTACAAGGAACTGGCCGGAACGCAGGAGAGTGGGCCGAGGGCGCGGCGCGCCACGAAGAGCGAAGGGCGAACGGCCGAGCGTGGGACCAGGGGCGCGACCCGAAGCGGGGGCGTGTCGTGATCCCGGCGGGCGTGGTCGTCGACGCACGCACCGTCACGGGCCACTTCCCCGGGATTGGCCGCGTGGTCCTCGGTCTTGCGGCGGCACTCTCACGCCTTGGCTCGGCGACGCTGCTGCACGCCGCGCACCCCGACCCTCGGCTCCCAATCCCGCCGCTCGCCGGGGTTTCGTGCGGTGCCGGCCCGTTCAGCCTGAGGCAGCAGTGGGAGGTTCCGCGTCTGCTGCGGAAAGCCGGTGCGCGCGTGTACCACAGCCCGTACTACCTCATGCCCTACC
>JARKSS010000340.1 GCA_029974175.1 Vicinamibacterales bacterium | reverse complement strand
GCCCGAAACCCCCGAGCCGCAGGGTGAACCCGAGCCCTGGGGCACGACGAGGGTGGTCGGCAAGCGGCTGGCGCGGATCGACGGCTACGAGCGCGTGAGCGGGACGGCCGTCTACGCGTCGGACGTCCTGCTCCCCGACATGCTCTACGCGGCCACGCTGCGCTGCCCGTACGCCTCGGCGGTCGTGAAGCAGATCGACACGAGCGCCGCCGAGAAGATGCCCGGCGTGGCGGCCGTGATGACGCACCAGTCGCCGGGCGCTGAGATTCCCTGGTACTCCGGCAGGAGCGGCCCGCTAAGCCGCCTCCTCGACCCGGTATGCCGCTACGAGGGCGAAGAGGTCGCGGTCGTCGCCGCCGAAACCCCGTGGCAGGCGTGGGACGCGGTCCGCGCCATCAAGGTCACGTGGGAGGAGCGGCCGTTCGTGTCCGACGAGCAGGCGGCGCTCGCGCCGGGCGCGCCGGCCGTCCACGAGGGCGGCAACCGCATCGGCGATCCGGCCCGGTACTCTCGCGGCGACGTACAGGCGGGCTTTGCCGAGGCCGACGTCATCGTCGAACGTTCGTACAGCACCGGGTGCGAGATCCACGTCCCCACCGAGGCACACGTTTCGGTGGCCAAGTGGGAAGGGCCGCGGCTGGTGGTGTGGGACTCGACGCAGGGCCCCTTTGCCATCCAGTCGGGCCTCGCGCAGGCGCTGAAGCTGCCCGTTTCGCACGTGCGCGTCATCGCCCACTACATGGGCGGGGGATTCGGGTCGAAGCTGAGCCTGCACAAGCACACGGTGCTCGCCGCGCTGCTCGCGAAGAAGACTGGCCGCCCGGTCAAGTACCACCTGTCGCGCGAGGAGGCCTTCCTGGCCGTCGGCAACCGCCCCCCGAGCCAGGTGACGGTGAAGGTTGGGGCAAAGAAGGACGGGACGCTCACCGCGCTCGAGATGACCGGCACCGGCAGCAGCGGCGCCTACCCGGGCGGCGGCGTGGGGGGCGTGGACTTCGTCGTGCGCGACCTCTACCGGTGCCCCAACGTCAGGACCGAGCTGCAGGACGTGTACATCAACGCCGGCCAGGCGCGCCCCTTCCGGGCACCCGGGCACCCGCAGGGGGCCTGGGCGCTCGAGCAGGTGCTCGACGAGCTGGCCGGGAAGCTCGGCCTCGACCCAGTCGAGCTTCGGCTGCGGAACGTCCCCGAGGTGAGCCAGTCGCGCGGCAACGCGCCGTACTCCACGACCGGGCTTCGGGCCTGTCTCGAGGAGGGGGCGAAGCGGTTCGGGTGGGCCGAGGCACGCAAGCGTCCGCAGGCGCAGGGCGTCATCCGGCGAGGGGTCGGCGTGGCGGCCGGGATGTGGCAGGGCGGCGCGGGCAACCCTCCGGCCACCATCGTCATCAAGGTGTTCGCCGACGGGAGCGCCAATTTGAACATGGGGGCCGCCGACATCGGCACCGGCACCAAGACCGTCATGGCGATGGTGGTGAGCGAGGAGCTGGGCATCCCGCTCGACCGGATCACCGTGGAGTGGGCCGACACCGGGACCACGCAGTTCGCCACGCCAAGCGGCGGCAGCAAGACCGCGCCGACCGAGTCGCCCGCGGTGCGCGCGGCTGCCCTCGACGTCAAGCAGCAGCTGCTGCAGATGGGGGCCGAACAGCTGAAGCTCGCGCCCGAGGAGGTGGCCTTCCGGGGCGGCGAGATCGTGGCGGTGGCCGATCCATCGAAGAAGGTGGCCCTTGGTGACCTCCAGGGGCTGCGGCGGCGCGGCCTCGTGGTCGGCGTGGGCTACCGCGGGCCGAACCCCGCCGGCATCGTCACCTGCCCGTTCGCCGCTCACTTCGCCGAGGTCGAGGTCAACACCCGGACCGGTGAGGTGAAGGTCACGCGGTTCCTCGCCGCGCAGGACAGCGGCCGGCCGCTCAACGAGCTGACCTACGAGAACCAGGTGCAGGGCGGCCTGGTGATGGGACTCGGCCTCGCGATGATGGAGGCGCGGATCCTCGACGGCCAGCAGACGGGCAAGATGGTCAACCGGAACTGGCACGACTACAAGGTGCCCACCGCCATGGACCTGCCGGCCGACCAGGCGGTGCTGCCAATCGACCTGCACGACTACAAGGCCAACAGCACGGCGGTGAAGGGGATTGGCGAGCCGGCGACGATCCCCACTGCGCCCGCCATTGCCAACGCGATTTACCACGCCTGCGGCGTCCGGACTCCCGACGCGCCGGTCAATCCCGCGCGGCTCGTGTCGCTGCTGAGCGCGCCCAACAGGAAGGGATAAACCATGGTGCCGAGCTTCACGTACGTGCGGGCGAAATCGGTAGCGGATGTCGTGCGCCAGCTTGCGGCGCCCGGGGCCCGGGTGCACGCGGGCGGTACCGACCTCATGGGGTGCCTGCGTGACGGCATCTTCAAGGCCGACAAGGTGGTGAGCCTCTCAGCGCTCTCCGACCTGAAGGGCATTGCCGCCGCCAGTGACGGGGGGCTGCGGATCGGGGCCCTGACCACCAACAACGAGGTGGCGACGAACCCGGTGATCCTGGAGCGCTACGCGGGACTGGCCCAGGCGGCACGCGCGGTCGCCAGCCCGCAGCTGCGCAACCAGGGGACGATCGGTGGAAACCTCTGCCAGAAGCCGCGCTGCTGGTACTACTGCGGCGAGTTCCACTGCGTGCGCAAGGGCGGCGACATGTGCTACGCGGTGGGCGGTGAGAACCAGTACCACTGCATCTTCGGCGGCGACGCCTGCTTCATCGTCCATCCTTCCGACACCGCCCCCGCGCTGACGGCGCTCGAGGCGCGGGTCCGCATTGCTGGGCCGGGTGGAAGCCGCGTCGTCCCGATCGGCCAGTTCTTCGTGCTTCCCTCGAGGGACCCGACCCGCGAGACGGTGGTCGAGCGGAACGAGGTCGTCACCGAGATCCTGCTGCCGCCAGCCGAGCCCGGGCTGCGCAGCTCGTACCGGAAGGTGCGTGGGCGCGGCGCGTGGGACTTCGCGCTGGCCGGCGTGGCGCTGGCGCTGCTCATGCGGGGCGGCACGGTCGAGCGCGCCCGCGTCGTGCTGGCCGGGGCGGCGCCGGTGCCGTGGCGGGCCCAGGCCGCCGAGAAGGTGCTGGTCGGCAAGGCCATCACGCCCGAGACCGCGGCTGCCGCCGCGGAGGCCGCGATGCAGGGGGCCGAGCCGATGGCGAAGAACGGCTACAAGATCCCGATGTTCAAGGGCGCGATCGTCGAGTCGCTCCTGGCGCTGGCGTGAGGCAGGGCATGTTCATCATCTCCCCCGAGTTGTTGTCGGCCTCCACGGTGGCGGTTCGCGACTGCATGGGCGCACAGCCCGGCGAGAAGGTGCTCATCGTCACCGACACGCACCTCAGGCTGATCGGGTACGCGCTCCACAAGGCCGCCAGCGATCTCGGCCTCGAGGTGCTGCTGGTGGACATGCTGCCCCGCAAGAGCAACGGGGAGGAGCCGCCTCCCGATGTGGCCGAGCTGATGGCGCGCGCCGACATCGTGCTGTGCCCGACGTCGAAGTCGCTGACTCACACCGACGCCCGGCGCGCCGCCAGCGCGTCGGGCGCCCGCATCGCGACGCTGCCCGGGGTGACCGAGGTCATGATGGTGCGGTGCATGAACGCCGACTATCACGAGATCGCGGCCCGCACCCACCGGCTGTGCGAACGGCTCGAGAAGGCCTCGGTCATCCGCGTCAAGGCCCCGGGCGGCACCGACGTCACCATGCCGATGGCCGGCCGGCGCGCCCACGCGAGCACGGGGCTGTTCCACGAGAAGGGCCAGTGGGGCAACCTGCCCACCGGAGAAGCCTACCTGGCGCCGCTCGAGGGGCGGTCGAACGGCGTCGTGGTGGTGGACGGTTCGATGGCGGGCGTCGGGGTCGTGAAAACCCCCATCCGCATCGAGGTCAAGGACGGCTACGCGACCGAGATCACCGGCGGCGACGAGGCACGCCTGCTGATCGACCTGCTGGCCCCCCACGGACAGGACGCGCGCACGGTGGCCGAGTTCGGCATCGGCACCAACGACAAGGCCATCCTCACCGGTTTGATCCTCGAGGACGAAAAGGTGATGGGCACGGTCCACATCGCCTTCGGGGACAACAAGTCGATGGGAGGCAGCGTCCGGGTGGCAAGCCACCTCGACGGCCTCATCCGCTGGCCGACCGTCTGGCTGGACGACGAGAAGATCATGGAGGACGGCACGCTGCTCGTCGCCTGAGCGGCAACCCAGTGGAACAGGCGTTCTGCCTGTTTGTGAACCGGGCATCCGCACCTCCCGCCTGTGTTACGCTGGTCGGATGCCCGGGACCGGAAAGAGCACGCCTTCAGTCGCCAACCCGCTCCGGCGAAACGTCGCCATCATCGCCCACGTCGATCACGGGAAGACCACGCTGGTGGACGCCTTGCTTCGCCAGAGCGGCGTCTTCCGTGCCAACGAGAGGGTGGCCGAGCGGGTGATGGACAGCATCGACCTCGAGCGCGAGCGCGGGATCACGATCCTCGCCAAGAACACCGCGGTCCGGTACGGCGAGCACCTCATCAACATCGTGGACACCCCCGGGCACGCCGATTTCGGCGGCGAGGTCGAGCGGACGCTGTCGATGGTGGACGGCGTGCTCCTGCTGGTGGACGCGTCGGAAGGGCCGCTGCCGCAGACGCGCTTCGTGCTGCGGAAGGCCCTCGAGCGCCGCCTCCCGCCGATCGTCGTGATCAACAAGATCGACCGCGCGGATGCCCGTCCCCAGCAGGTGCTGAACGAGATCTACGACCTGTTCATCGACCTCGACGCCACCGAGTCGCAGCTCGAATTCCCCGTGCTCTACGCCAACGCCCGCGCCGGCACCGCGTCGGCCGATCCGTGCGCGCAGGGAAGCGACCTGCGGCCGCTGTTCGAGGCCATCCTGCGGCACGTCCCGCCGCCGCCCGGCGACCCCGGCGGGCGCCTGCAGGCGCTCGTGGCCAACCTCGACTCGAGCGACTACCTCGGGCGAATTGCGATCGGCCGGGTGTTCCACGGGCGGATCCGGGTCGGCGACGCGATCGCGGTCTGCAAGCTCGACGGCCGGGTCGAGACCACGAAGGTCACCAAGCTGTTCGCCTTCGAGGGGCTCAAGCGGGTGGACATCCCGGAGGCGGCGGCCGGCGACATTATCTGCGTGGCCGGGATCGCCGACATCACGATCGGCGAGACGATCGCCGACGCCGAGGCCCCGTCGCCCATCCCGCCGATCGCGGTGGACGAGCCGACGGTCTCGATGATCTTCGGCGTGAACACCTCGCCCCTGGCCGGCCGTGACGGTCAGTACGTCACGTCGAGGAACCTGCGCGACCGCCTGGCGCGCGAGCTGCTCGGCAACGTGTCGATCCGGGTCGAGGACACCGACTCGCCCGAGCAGGTGAAGGTGGTCGGGCGCGGCGAGCTGCAGCTGTCGATCCTGATTGAGATGATGCGCCGGGAGGGCTTCGAGCTGCAGGTCTCGAGGCCGCAGATCGTCACCCGCGAGCGCGACGGCGCCGTCTTCGAGCCGGTCGAAGACCTCGTGATCGACGTGCCCGAGGAGTTCCAGGGGGTGGTGATCGCACAGGTGGGAACGCGTCGCGGCGTCATGACCCGCATGGTGAACAACGGCAGCGGGCGCGTGCGGCTCGAGTTCCGCATTCCGACCCGGGGCCTGATCGGCTTCCGGTCGCAGTTCCTCACCGACACCAAGGGGACGGGGATCATGAACCACCTGTTCTCGGCCTGGGAGCAGTGGCATGGGCCGATCCCCGCCAGGCCGACCGGCGCGCTCGTGGCCGACCGTGCCGGCGTCGCCACCGCCTATGCCATCTACAACCTCCAGGAGCGCGGCGAGATCTTCATCGGCCCGGGGACCGAGGTCTACGAGGGGATGATCATCGGCGAGAACGCCCGGCCCAACGACCTCGACGTCAACGTGACGAAGGAGAAGAAGCAGACCAACATGCGGGCGTCCACCGCCGACGAGGCCATCCGCCTGGTCCCGCCCCGCCTCCTCAACCTCGAGCAGGCGATCGAGTTCATCAAGGACGACGAGCTGGTGGAAGTCACGCCGGGCACCATCCGCCTGAGGAAGAAGGTGCTGGCCGCCAACATGCGGTGAGGGACCGCCCCCGGGCTAGCGCGCGACGATGACGAGGTCGGGGGAGTCGAGGGGGAGGTACGGCGTGTCGCCCACCGTGCCGAACAGGTCGAGGTGCTCGAAGCCGGCGGCCTCGAGCGCTTCCTCCAGCTCCTTGCGCCGCCATCCCCGAAGGGGCACGCTGCGTGACGACACGACCTCGAGCGGCGGATCGGCACCGGGCCGCAGGCGCAGCGTGGACGGGGTGAAGACGAGGCTGCCGTCTTCCCCAGGCGTCATCAGGCGAAGGAAGACCACCTCTTCGCCAGGCTCGGTCCCGGGTCGGAAGTTGAGCGGCAGGAAGCGCTGGCCGGTCGCGAAGATCTTCTCGTAGTTCAGTACCTGCAGCACCAGCGCCGCTCCCTCGCGGAGGAGGCTGCGCAGCCCCGCGGCAAGGTTGGCCAGCGCGCGGCGATCCTGCAGGTGCGGCAGGGTGTTGCCCAGGCAGATCGCGCCGTCGAACGGCCCGTCCACCAGGGTGGCCACCTCGCTGATGTCCCCCTCGATGAACCGGAGGTTCGCGGGCACCGGCGTGTCGGTGGCCTTCGCGATCATGGTGGGAGAGGCGTCGATGCCCACCACCTCGAAGCCCTGCGCCGCCAGGAAGCGGCTGTGCTCGCCGGTGCCGCACCCCAGGTCCAGGAGGCGGCCGCGGGGGCCGAGCGCCCGCCGCAGGAAGGGCCACTCGCGCTCGATGCGCTCGGGCCACCGCACCATCCTGCGGTAGTCCACCCGCGAGTAAGGGTCGCCGTCGCGCAGCGTTTCGTCGTTCGCCATCGGAGCTCCCCTGACTGTATCCCTGCATCCCGTTTGACGGCAAGCCGCACCAAAGCTGGATCCCACCCACAAGAACGTAAGAGCCGCGGCGCCGTGCGCGGCTGCCGGCGTGACAGCCGTCTCGCTAACCCTTTCGGAATCAGCGAAATAGGTAGACAAGCCCGGCAGGCACATCAATTGCGGCAACCGAACCAGGTCAAGCCGCGCCCATGGCGCAGGCGGGGAGAGAACCGTGAGCATGATGGCCCGGGTTGTTTTGGGGGTCATGGCCGCGGGGATGGTGCTGGCAGGTTCCAGCGGTGCCCTGGGCCAGACGACCGTACTCAATCCCACGACCGTGGAGTTCGAGCCGTCCCCTGACCACTCCAGCGTGGGTTCTGACGGACAAGCAATCGTCCAGCGCTACGAGCTTCGGCTGTACCAGATCGGAAGGTCCGATCCGACGGTGACCACGGACCTCGGCAAGCCGTCACCCGGCTCTGACGGGAAGATCCGGGTGGACTTCTCGACACGAACCACGCCGTGGCCTCCGCCCGACGGCAATTACGAAGCGCGCGTGGCCGCGGTCGGCCCGAGCGGCGTTGGTCAGAGCGACAGCTCGAATCCCTTCTCGTTCTCGTTCCATGCCGCCTGCAGCTACACGTTGTCGGCAACCAGCGCCTCGCTGCCTGCAACGGGCGGGACGGCCAGCGTCAGCGTGTCTGCGGGCTCGGGCTGTGAGTGGACGGTCACCGGCGCGCCAGGCTGGCTGTCGGTCGGGCCGGCAAGCGGGGTGGGCAATGCCACGATCGCCATCACCGCCTCGCCGAACGCCTCGACGAGCGCGCGGACGGCGTCGCTGACCGCCGCGGGCAGGAGCTTCACGGTGACGCAGGCGGGCGTCCCGGCCTGCAGCTACAGCCTGTCTTCGACGAGCGCGACGGTCGCCGCGGGGGGCGGTTCGGCAAGTATCACGCTGACAACAGGTCCTGGTTGCTCGTGGACGGTGACCGGCACACCGAGCTGGGTGACGCTTGGTGCGGCCT
>JARKSS010000320.1 GCA_029974175.1 Vicinamibacterales bacterium | reverse complement strand
GTTGCAAACATCCACCTCCCGTGGGGGGCCCGTTCTGAGGGATCCCTGTGTCTCCAACAGCTCTTGCAGGGGACCCTTTCGTATTGGATTTGGGGCTCCCGTGGGGTTGGTGATGACGAGCCAGCCAAGACCCCAGCTTCGCCGCGCCGCCAGCTGCACCAGCGTTCCCGCCTCCAGCCCGGCCAGCAACCCGCCGTCCAGCCCGTCTCGAAGGTCCGGTGCCTCGTCGCACCCGTATCGCTGCGGTGCCCCCGGCATCGCCGCCGTCAACTGCCTGCGTGCCCTGTTCCGTTGTCGTCGTCCCATGTCGTTCTCCTGCGCGTTGTGAAAATCCGCCCGCGGCCCTGCCGCTGCCCCGAGCCCCCCGTCACTTCCCCGGCACCCCCCCGGCGCTCCACGGAGCACGTTCGGCCCTGCCGGGTCGAAGGCTCCCGCCGGTCGAAGTGCTCGGCCCGGTCGAAGCTCCCGGCGGTCGAAGTGCTCGGCGGTCGAGGTGCCGCCCGCTCGCCGCCTTCGGCCGAGCTGTCCCTTCGTGGACACCTAGCGTGCACCATGCTGCCCTCCGCTCGGTGTTCGCCCCGAGAAGCCGCCTAGCGGGCCCGTGAACGCGCCGGCACGGGCGGCATGGGTCGCGGCCTGTCCCGATGCGTTCGGGCTTGGCTTTGGCCCGCCCTGGCCGGCGGGCGCGGTGCTGCCGTCGTCCTGCCCGTCCAGCGCCGGGTCGGGGTCGTCGAAGTCGTCGGGCTCGGCCTGCCGGGCTTGCTCGGCCGCGACTCGCAACCGCGCCATCCAAGCGGGCTCGGTGCTGCCGCCGGAAGCCGCGGCCCGTGGAGCTATCTGCTCGGCCGCTGCAAGCTCTGCTCGTGCAGCTTGTGCCAGCACCACCGCCGTCTTCGAATCTGCCTTCCCGTCGCCGGCAATCGCTCGCGCGAGCAACTCATCGGCCAGCGCTGAGAACAACACCCCGCGGAGGAGGTGCCCACGGGCTGTCGGCGATGCCCCCGGATGTTCGGCAAGAGCCGCAACGAAGCCTACAACCGCCGTCGCGGCGGCATCACGAGCGCCTTCCGGTGCCGCCGCCAAAAGATGTAGGAACCTGCCACCATCGGGCAGCAAGGCCGCGTCCACAAGCTTCACGAGGTCAGCCCGGCCCCGCTGGCGAAGCCGCGAGCGGTAGTCTACCCGTCGGCGGCGCGCTCCCTGCGCACCCGCCGCGCAGTCCAGTTCGTGCCGCACGAGCAACGCCAACCGCGGAGCGTCGATTCGGGCGTCCGCTGTGCGACCCCCGGCCGGCGAGCCGGGCGTGTGTGGCACGTTCGCCAGCTGTCGGTTGCGCCGGGCTTTGGTCATGGCCGAACCTCGTGCGCCACATGGCTTCGACCGGGTGCGCTTTCCGAATCGCTCGGCGTTTCCAGGGCAAGGCGACGGATTGCGCATCCGCACCCGTCGTCGGGGCCGTCGAGTAGCCACCGCCCGTCGGGCCGCTTCGCGGAGGGCCGGGGGCCGCGCGTTGGGCACCCGGGTGAGCGCGGGCTGCCGGTCGAGGCAGCAAGCCGTCGGGGCCGGCGAACGAGCGGGGCGGGGAGAAGCGCCCGAGTCGTTCTATCGTTCTGACTCGTTCTGAGTCGTTCTGGGAACGAGTGACGAGTATCGTTCTGAGTCGTTCCTCCCCTTAAGGGGAGAACGACAGAACGACTCGATTCCCCGGGGAAAACTATGGTTCCCGGTTGAGTCGTTCGGAACGACTCAAGTCGATGGTGTCTCATTCGGAATTGCCTCGTTTCTTCGGTCTGATCGCGTACAGCACCGATCGGCGCGGTCCTGGCGTGGCGACGATTGCAGCTGCGGCGGCCAATCGCGTCAGGGCGCTGGTGACTGCGGCAGCGGAAACACCGATGCCGGATGTCTCCCGGATCGCCGTCGTCGTCATTGGGGCATCGGCTTCCCGCAGAACCGCGAGCACGGCGGCATCTGCCCTGGCAACGTCCGCCGATTGCGATGCGTCCACGTCGCCGGGGTCGGCGTCGTGAAGCGTGCCTGCGGCTTCGTCGAACCTGAGATCGAACGCTTCGCACTTCCCAAGGCGGTTCTTGTCGAACGCGACGGCGATCCGGTCGCTGCCACGACCGCGCGCCAACGTGATCTGCACGTCAACGCCGTACTCCAAGCCGCCCGATTCCTTGCCGCTCGCGATCGTCGCGCGGCGCGGTCGGGAACCTCCCTGGTACGCCTCGCGCGCTAGCTCTTGGACGGCGAGCACGGCGTGGCCAGCGTCGCGTGCGGCGCGGAGTTGCCCCACGACTTCATCGACCGCGTTGCGGCGCGAATCGGACGGCACGAGCAACGCGGCAGCGTGTATCGAGTCGAGAACGACAGTCCCCGTGTCGTGCTCGTCAGTCCACCGATCGATCGTCGTCGCGAGATCGTTTTCGTCGTCGGCAAGGTCGAGCACTACCAGTTGCGGCGCTCGCTCGCGCATCGCGTTCGCCAGCGCTTCGAGCGAAGCCGGGTTACGCGCGTCCAGCGTGTCGCGATCGAACCCAAGGCATTGCCCGATGCGAACCAGCACGTGATCCGCGGGCTCGTCAGCCGTCATCAGGAGCGTCGGGAAGCTCGCGCCCCATCTCACGGCACAGTGGATGGCCAGCCCCGTCTTGCCGCCTCCGGGCGCGCCCCCGACGGTCACAAGCCGCCCCATTGGAAGGCCCCCGCGCAACGCCGCATCGACTTCGCGCAGCCCGAACGGGAGCCGCTTGCCAGCGCTCGCGCACCTTCGAAGCACCGCTTGCACGGCTTGCCATGCGTGGACGAACCGCGGCGGTTGTGGCGGGGTAGGCTTCGCCGCGCCGTTGCCGCGGGTTGTCGGCGTGGTGGCGTTCATTCCCGGCCCCCACGTCGCGCCGCTCGTCGTGCGGCTTCGATTGCTCGTGCGGAGGGAAGG
Organism: Vicinamibacterales bacterium; assembly: GCA_029974175.1. Classification (GTDB taxonomy): domain Bacteria; phylum Acidobacteriota; class Vicinamibacteria; order Vicinamibacterales; family Fen-181; genus JARKSS01. Next base: position 709 of record JARKSS010000320.1, on the reverse strand, counting down.
TCCACGACAGCGGCTCCGCTGCTCGCGGGCTCCGCGCTTGCCGCGCCTTCCTCCAACACCCGTTCAACTTCCGACGCTGGCACCACGATCCGCCGACCGATGCGTGTTACCCGGATCGAACCTCGCCCGATCAACTCGCGCACGCTGGTCACGCCAACGCCAAGCCGTGCGGCCGCGTCGCGCACCGACAAGCCTGCCGTCGCTGCTCCTTCAGTGCGTGTCGCGATCCGTTCCGCAACACGCGCCGCGATCAGGTCGGCCAGTTCATCAAGAACGGCGTCGAGCGCGGGCCGGTTCACAACGCACCCCCGGCATCAAGGGCTCGCTGGACAATCGCAGGCTCGACACCCAGCGCCGCCGCAAGCCGCGTGATGGTATCGGCCCGTGCGGGCCGCAGACCGCGCACCACGAGGCTGATCGTGTGTCGATCAACACCCGACGCGAGCGCGAGCGCACGAAGCGACGGAAAGTCGGCCGCGACGGCCAGGGCGAGCAGGGCGCGATGTCGCGAGGTCATGCACGCCATGATGGGCGCGACGCACGACGATAGCTGTGGGGTCAGCCCACCGTTACGAGCGGACGTTGATCTGCTTGTGGAGGCGAAGGCCAGCTTGTCGTCGCCATTCGCGGAGGTCGAGGGCGATGTCAGCTGCGCGGTCTTGCGGGAACAGGCCAGCCGCGCACAAGAGCTTCGCCGTCACCGCGTCGG
>JARKSS010000315.1 GCA_029974175.1 Vicinamibacterales bacterium | reverse complement strand
CAGGATGTCAGCCTCGTCAACGTGAAGGGCTTTGATACCTACAAGCTCGGTACGGTGTCGATCGATCGGCAGATGCAGACGACTCATGCTGTTCATCTGGGGATCGAGGCGACGCTGTGGAAGTACCTCGGGGCACGACTCGGCGGCATGTTCGAGAGCGGTGCGATGCCCGATGCCACCTTCACGATTCTGTCGCCCGATAGCTCCAAAGGGATGATTTCTATCGGTGCGTTCTTTCCGGGCGTCCAGTTTGCTTCCGCCGAGTGGCGCTTTGATCTGGGCTACTCGCGTATCATCCAGCCCGATCGCGTGATCGCTCCCGAGGACAGCCGCCTCGCGCCGCAGAAGCTGCCCCGGCCGCGCGCCCGTGACCGCCCCGTCCTTGACCACCAGCACCCCGTTCACGACGACGTGATCGAACCCGGCCGCGTACTGGTGCGGCTGCTCGAAGGTGGCCGGGTCGTGCACCCTCTCCGGATCGAACACCACCAGATCGGCCGCCCAGCCTTCGCGCAGCTGGCCCCGCCGGGCAAAGCCGAAATGGCGGGCTGGCAGCGAGGTCATCTTCCGCACGGCCTCCTCGAGGGTGATGACCGCCTGCTCGCGCACGTAGCGGCCGAGCACGCGCGCGGTGTTCCCGTACCCGCGCGGGTGGGGAGTGCCCTCCCCCGGCCGCAGCACGCCGCTGTCGGACGCGATCATCACGTTCGGGTCGCGCATGATCCGCCTGACGTCGTCCTCGGACATGGAGTGGTAGACCATCTGCGGCTCGGTGCCGCGCATCAGGCGCCGTGCCGTCTCGAGCTGCGCCTCGAGGTCGTCCTTGCCGAGCAGCCGCGCCGCCGCCTGCTTCACGGTGAGACCGTTCAGCGACGGGTCGTCGCGGTCGAGCGCGATGACCGCCCAGGAGAGATCGGTGAAGCCGCGCTCTGTGAGCAGCGCCTTCATCCCGTCCTTGATGCGCCGCCAGGTAGCTTCGTCCTCGAGCCGCGCCTCGAGGGCGGCACGCCCACCTTCGAGTGCCCACCCGGGGAAGCGGATGCCAAGGCCCGCCGAACCGGCCGTGTAGGCGTACTGGTCGGCGCGCACATCCATGCCGCGCCGGCGCGCGGACGCGATCGCGTCGAGCAGCGCCTGGCTGGTCCCCCACCTGTTCGGGCTGTCGATCTTGAGGTGCGAGATCTGGACGGGGCACGACGCCGCCTCACCAATCGCAATCGTCTCGGCGACGGCCTCGGCCACCCTCGTCCCCTCGTTGCGCATGTGGCTGGCGTACAGTCCGCCGGCACGGGCGGCCACCTTTGCCAGCTCGATGATCTCGGCACGCTCGGCGTACTGGCCGGGAACGTACTGCAGCCCGGTCGAGAGGCCGATGGCCCCTTCCTGCATCGCCTTCGCAACCAGAGCCTTCATCCGTTCGAGTTCCGCGGGGGTCGGCGCCCGGCTGGCCGCACCCATGACCGCGGCGCGCACCGTGTTGTGCCCGACGAAGGTCGCGAAGTTGACCGCGATGCCCCCGCGGGTGATGGCCTTCAACTCTGATTCCACGCTCGCGGCCGAGTCGCCGCAGTTGCCGGCCACCACCGAGGTGACACCCATGCGGACGAAGTTCTCGAGGAGCGGCGTTCGATCGGGATTGTCGGCGTGGGTGTGGACGTCGATGAAACCGGGCGCGACGATGCGCCCCTTCGCGTCGATGGTCGCCTTCGCCGAGGCGCCCGGCAGCCGGCCGATGCGGGCAACCCGGCCTTCGCTCACCGCGAGGTCTGCGGCAAAGCCCGGGCGGCCGGTCCCGTCCACGATGGTGCCGTTCACGATGAGGAGATCGTAGGCCGCTGGCTTCTGGCGCGCGGAGCCCGGCGGCGCAGCAGCAAGGCAGGCGATGGCGGCAGCGAGAACGGCCAGCGAGCGCGGATGGAAGGGCATGAGGCGGTTGTACAGGCACGGCGGCCCGAAGGCAAGCGGCGCCACCGCGTGCTACCATCGGGCCGATGAACCCGGCGAGCCTGTACCACAGCGCCAGGTTGGCGGCCGGCTACGCCCGCTCGCGACCGCCCGTGCACGCGCTGATCGTGGAAGCCGTGCAGAAGCGGTTCGGCGAACTGGGCATCGGACGGGCGCACCTTGCACTCGACCTCGGCTGCGGCGCGGGGCTCTCGACGGCCGCCCTGGCCCCGCTCGCCTCGCGTGCCGTCGGCCTCGAGCCGGCGCTGCCGATGCTGCGCCACGGCGCCGCGGTGGCGCCCGGCGCCCTCTTCGTCGCGGGCCGCGCCGAGGAGCTGCCGTTCCGGGATGGGACCTTCGACCTGCTCGCGGCCGCCGGCTCGCTCAACTACACGAACCTCGGGGCCGTCCTGCCCGAGGCTGCCCGCGTGCTCCGCGAAGGCGGCGCCTTCATCATCTACGACTTCTCGGCCGGCCGCCGGCTGGCTGACGATCCGCGGCTCGATCGCTGGTTCTCGTCCTTCGAACGCCGCTACCCGTTCCCGCCCGGCTACGAGATGGATGTGAAGGGCCTGGCGTTCACGGACGCCGGCCTGCGGCTCGTGCGTTTCGAGGAATTCCAGGTCGCGGTGCCGATGACCGCGAAAACGTACGAGGCGTACGCCCTCAGCGAAACCAACGTCGAGCAGGCCGTGCGTGCCGGCATCCCCGAGGCCGAGATCGCGGCGTGGTGCCGCGACACGCTGCAAGAGATCTTCGCCGGCCAGACGCGCAACGTGCTGTTCGACGCCTACGTCGCCTACGTGCGTCCCGAGCTGCCGTCTGCCGCCTGACGGCTTCCCACTGCGCTGGCGTGCGCCCGCTCGGGCGCACCCACGCCCTCTCTCGCCACCCGGGCTGCGGCTCTCGCCCTGGCCTTGCGCGCTTCTTCGTCCCGGCTTCGCCGCGGCGCGCTCGTCCTGAGCGAACGGACCAGGCGGGTGGCTGCCCCGGCAACCTCCTCGACCGCGCGATCGAACACCGCCTGGTTCACCTTCGACGGCCGGCTGGTGCCGCTCAGCTTCCGCACGAACTGCAGGGCCGAGGCCCGAATCTCATCCGGCGTGGCGGGCGGCTCGAAGTTCGCGAGCGTCTTGATGTTCCTGCACATGGGTGCGCCTTTTGCTCTACCCGGTTTGCGACCCTCCAACGCGTATCAACATCAATCACTCCGGCCCACCGTGCTCCGCGGATGGCTGGGGCCGGAGGCAACGAGAGGAGCCCCCATGACCGTTGTGACGACGATCAAGAACGGCGTAGACGTCCCGCGCCTCATGACGATGGTGGAAGACGTCAAGCGGGAGCCCTGGAAGGGACACCTGGAATTCAAGCTTCGATCCGAGTGGCAGGGCGGGTTCCAGGCGCGCCACACGGCGGGCGACTACGTGATCGGCGACCAGACGCTGAAACGCCAGGCACCGAATACCGTGACCAGCGACGAGCCTCCCGAGATACTGGGCAAGGACGCGGGACCGAGCCCGACCGATCTCCTGCTCTCCGCGCTCGGCGCCTGCCTGACCGTCGGCTACGCAGCCAACGCCGCGGCCAGGGGCATCGACATCAAGGAGCTGCGCCTCGAGATCGACGCGAACGGCGACCTGCAGGGGTTCATGAACCTGAACGACGTGCGCCCGGGGCTCTCGGACGTGTCGGTGAAGGTGCACATCAAGGCGAACGCGCCGCAGGAGCAGCTGCAAGAGCTGCACGACTACGTCACGGCCCATTCGCCGATCCGGGACTACCATCAGCAGCCCGGTGATGGTCAGGTCGGAGCTGGTTCGCGGGTAGGCGCGACTACTTCCAGCCGGTCGGCTTGCGTGTGAACCTCGGGGGAAGGGCGGGCTTCGCGTCACGGGCGGGCTCGGGCTCCCCCGAGGCTGCCGCGATCTCCTTCTCGAGATCCTCCTCGTCAGGCAATCCCGCCAGCTGGTCCACGAACATCAGCGAGTGATGTGAGGGAATCTCGAACTTCTTGCCGCAGCTCGGGCACACGACCTCGTCGTCGAGGCGCAGCAGGTAATCGCGAAGCTTGGCGAACTTCCTGCGGTCGGCTTCATCGGCACCGGGAGGGGCGCTCTGCTTCTTCAGACGCCGCACCCACCGGATGCGGAATTCGCCCATGCGCCGGCATCTCGGGCACTGGTACCGGGCCGATCTCGTCTCGGGCTTCTCGTTGAAGAAGGCGCGTTCGTCGAGCGGCATCCGCATATCTTACGCCTCGGATGAGGATCCCGCCATCCGCCGCCAGTCTCGACACCGTGCTGCGCGCGGGAGCTCAAGACGTCGCCCGGGCGGCCACCTCGCCGACCACGCGTTTCAGGTTCTCGGGGGCGAAGAAGTCGGCCATCGGCACGGCGCCGGTCATCGCCCCGAAGAACCGGCTGGTCTGCTGGGGATTGGAGCGCAGGGCGGCAAGCAGCGCCTGCATGTCGGGCGGCGGCGGCTGCAGCGCGGCGTTCTGACAGGTCAGCTCGTAGAGCGGAATGGCCGCCTGGTCGCGCCGCCGCTGGTACTCGGCCAGCGTTTCCTCCATCGGCCGCGAGCCGGCGAGCCCCTCGTGCACGGCCTCGGCCAGCAACTCGGCGTCGCGGAACGCGTCGCTGATGCCGAGCGCCGTGATCGGATCCTTGTGGTAACCGGCATCGCCTACCAGCGCCCAGCCCGGGCCGCATGGCTTTCGGAAGAAGTTCGGCAGGTCCGCGGTGCCCCGAAAGCGCTCGACCCGCTCACCCTTCGCCAGCCGCTCAGCCAGCGGGGGCGCCAGCGCAACCGCGTCGAGGAAGTGCCGCTCGATGTCGGCCCGCACGTCCTGGAAGGCGCGAATGGGCCAGTAGACGATGACCACCACCCGGCCATCGTTGGTCGGCGCGGCAATGATCATCCGGTCGGGCCTGGCGTACAGCTCGGCGCTTTCGACCGTCACCCCTTTCCAGTAGGCGTAGTACGCGCACGTGAAGGCGGATCTCTCGTTGTACTTGTGGGCTCCGACGCTTCGCGCGACGAGCGAGTGCAGGCCGTCGGCGCCGATGACGACTCGCGCCTTCTCCCCCACCGAGCGCGCACCGGAACGCTCTCTCCCCCGGATGCCCGTCACCCGCGTCCCGTCGGTCAGCAGCGCCTCCACCGTGAAGCGCTCTCTCACCTCGACCCCTGCCGCGGCCGCGGCATCGACGAGGGTCTTGTCGAGCACCGTGCGCCTCGGGGCGTAGCCGTCGGCGACCCCGTCGGCCGGCGCCGGAGGTCCGGACAGCACGAACGATCCCGTGTCGAAGTCGAGCCTTCGGATCGGCGGGCAGTTGGAAGCGGCAACCTGGCCCAGCAGGCCCCAGCGCTGGAGCCGGGCGACGCCGGGCTGATGGATGTAGTGAATCGACAGGGTGTCGCTTGGAAAGACAGCCCTGTCCACCAACAGTACGCGGTGCCCCTGGCGGGCCAGGAGCATCGCGGTCGGCGATCCCGCGCAGCGTGCGCCGACCACGATCGCGTCGTACATCGCGCACCCTCCCCATTGACTTGGAGGCGAGCGAACATGCAAGCGACGACACGTCAGCGGTTCGCTTCTTGCGTCGTCGCAAGCGGAACCGTTGCGTCGGCATACAGGCCCGGCGCCCGTTCGAGGTGGAGGATGCGATGGCGATAGACGCCGCGGCGTTGACCAGGGCGCTCGATTGGAACGGGCTCGACCGCATAGCCGAGCCGTTGGCGAGCACGGTGCGCGGTGCGTACGAGTCGCAGGGAACGGTGGGACAGCAGGTCAAGGACCTCGTCCACGGTGTGTGGCTGGGTCACCCCCTGCACCCGGTCCTGACGGACATCCCGGTCGGGGCGTGGACCGTTGCGCTCGCTCTCGACACGGTGGCCGCGGACGATCCCGGGATGAGGCGCGCGGCGCGGCTGGCAATTGGCGTCGGCCTCCTTGGGGCGGTCGGCGCGGCCGTGACCGGCCTGACTGACTGGGTGGAAACGGGCGGCCGCTCGCGCCGCCTCGGACTGATCCACGGCCTTCTGAACGTTGCCGCCACCGGCCTGATGGCCGCGTCGTGGCTCGAGCGTGGAAACGGCGGCCGGTCGGCGGGCGTCGCCAGCGCCTGGGCCGGGTACCTCGTCGCAGCCGGCTCGGCCTACCTCGGGGGCGAACTCGTCTTCGGGCGCCGCATCGGTGTCACCCATGCGGCCGTTGAAGAACCCGAGGAGTTCAGCGAGGTGGCACGAAGCAGCGATCTCGCGGAGGGGTCGATGAAGCGCGTCCGGAAGGACGACGTGGACGCGCTGCTCGTGCGGCAGGGGGGCAAGGTGCGCGCGCTCGCCCACTCCTGCGCCCACATGGGAGGACCGCTTTCAGAGGGCACCCTGAAGGACGGCTCGGTGGTGTGCCCGTGGCACGGCTCGGAGTTCTCGCTCGACGACGGCCGGGTGCTGCGCGGGCCGGCCACGCAGCCCCAGCCGCGCTTCGAAGTGCGCGAGCGCGATGGCGCGGTCGAGATCAAGGCGACCGACTGAACGGGCCGGCCGCCGGAGGGGAACGCCGCCCGCCACGCTCAGGGCGCGGCAGCACGCCGTGCCAGGCCGTCGGCGGCGGCGCGGAGCACGGCTGCCGAGCGGTGCAGGCGCTCGCGCTCGTCGTCACTCATCTCGGGCTCGATCACCTCGGCGGCCCCGCCCGAGCCGACGATGGCCGGAAGGGAGAGCGCGACGCCGTCGACACCGGCCACGCGTTCCTGCACGCGGGAGACCGTGAGGACGCGACGCTCGTCGCGGAGCAGCGAGCGCAGCAGGTGAGCGGTCACCAGGCCGATCGCGTGGTTGGTGGCTCCCTTGCGCCGGATGATCTCGTTTGCCGCGGTGCGGACGTCCTCGGCCACTTCGGCCTCGCGGGCGTGATCCCAGGTGGGCCAATCGCGCAGCCGCACGGCCCCGACCCGGGCGGCCGACCAGAGAACCACCTCCGAGTCGCCGTGCTCACCCACGACGTGGGCGTGCACGGATCGCGGGTCCACGCGCAGGATGCGCCCCAAGACCTGCCTGAGCCTTGCCGTGTCGAGCATCGTCCCCGTCCCGATCGCGCGGGCCGGCGGAAGCTGCGACGCCTCGGCCACCACGCGCGTCAGCACGTCCACCGGGTTGGTCACCATCACGACGGTGCCAGAATAGCCGATGAGCTGCCGGCCAATCTCCCTGACCATCTCGGCATTGTGCTGCAGCAGGTCCAGGCGCGACTGGCCCGGCTTCCCGCCCCGGCCGGCGGCAATGACCACGACGTCGGACTCGCCGATGGCCGAGGCCGGCACCGCCCTCACCGTGGCGCTCGGGTAGAACGACGCGCCGTGGGCGAGGTCCATCGCCTCGCCTTCGGCCAGGTCTTCCTTGAGGTCGTACAACAGCAGCTCGTCCGCGACGCCGGAATGCAGCGTCGAGATGGCGACGCTGGATCCAACCCAGCCCGTACCGACAATTGTCACGCGTCTCTTCATCGTCCCTCGGTATGCTCTCGCTGTCCTCGAAACCCCCGATGCAAATCGTCGTCCGCGAAGCGGCCTGGCCCGGCTCCATTCGCGCCGACGGAGGTGCGCTCGAAGGGATGGGACGATTATCCCACGGGGCGAGTAGTATGTGGCCCATGACGAACACGGGCATCAGCAGGCGTGAGGTGCTGGCGTTGGGCGCGATGACACCCTTTGCGGGAACTCATTCGCTTGTTGCAGGAACCGACTTGCGTGCGGGGGCGGACGTCGCGGGCCGTCCGGAACCGGCAACGCCGGCCGAGCGCCGCAAGCAGCTGTACGCGCTGCTGGGCGACCTGCCAGACCGCGGACGCCCCGTATCGGGACGGAAGGTCGCGGAGGGCGAACGCGACGGCTACATCCTCGAGACATGGGTCCTCGATCTCAACGGGCTCGAGACAGTGCCCGCGTACGTCGCCCGGCCTCGCGGGGCCACCGGCCGGCTGCCGGCCGTGCTCTTCAACCACTCGCACGGCGGCGGCTACACCATCGGCAAGAAGGAGTTCGTCGAGGGCCGCAGCTACCTGCAGCCGAAGCCCTATGCCAAGGAACTGACCGACCTCGGGTACGTGGCCCTGGCGATCGACCACTGGGTCTTCGGCGAACGCAGCCACACGTCCGAGCTGGACATGTTCAAGCTGATGCTGTGGCGCGGCCAGGTACTGTGGGGAATGATGGTCTACGACAGCCTTCGGGCGCTCGACCTGATGCTGCAGCGACCCGACGTCGATCCCGAGCGCGTGGCGACGCTCGGCATGTCGATGGGCAGAACCATGGCCTGGTGGGTGGCGGCGCTGGACGAGCGCGTGAAGGTGACGGTGGACATCAACTGCCTCACCGACTTCGACAGCCTGATCGCGGACAAGGGGCTGGCGCGGCACGGCATCTACTACTACGTGCCGGGCCTTCTGAAGCACTTCACGACCGCGCAGATCAACGCGCTGATCGCGCCGCGGCCACACCTCGGGCTGATCGGGTTGCGTGACGCGCTGACGCCGCTCGAGGGCGTGGAGCGGATCGATCGCGAGCTGAAGGCCGTGTACGCGGGTCTCGGACACCCCGAGCGGTGGAAGCTGCTGCGCTACGACGTCGAGCACCAGGAAACGCCGGAGGGTCGTGAGGCCATCGTGGCGTTCCTCCGGCAGTGGCTGTAGCGCGGCGGTCACCGGAGGAGGATGTCGGGCAGCTTCGCCATGAACGCCTCGACGTCGCCGACCTGGCGTCGCGTGGACACGAACTCGAAGGCGGTGGCGCTGATCGAGCCGGTCCGGCCCTGGAGCGTCGCAGTCAGCGCGGCCGGCACGATGGGGCATTCGTCCAGCACGCCCAGCAGGCTCACCCAGGCCGGCAGGTCGAGCACGGCAATCACATCGAGCGCGTCTCGCGCCCGCCACGGGGCACCGGCGGCACGGTGCTTCGCCAGCTGCTGCCGGAGGACGTGAAGCCCGGCCTGCGTCTCGAGGTCGGCGCACCGGAGAACGTCGAGAACGGCAATGAGGCGGTCGGCGGCCGACAGGCTCATCTCGTGGAGCGCGTGCCAGCCGCGATGGAACACCGAGAGCAGGTCGTGCCGGGCAAGGAACCCGGCATCCAGGCTCCCCCACTCCTCCAGTCCCAGGTTGCACGTGTCGACGACGGCATCGGAGGCTTCCTGCGGGGTGAAAGGCCTGGCGTGGATCGAGCACCCCGCGACGAGCGCGTTCGCGAGGAACGCCAATTCCCGGCTGCGCTCCTCGTAGGCGTCATCGCCTGCGACGCGCAGGTGGGTCATCAACTCGCGCATGCGCTCGAAGCGCGACGCTTCGCCCACCGTTCCGGGCAGCAGCGCCCTGGGCCGCTCGGGCACCAGCCCTTCTTCGGCGAGCAGCGAGACCAGCGCTTCGATGGAAGCATCGGTCCCGGCGGCGGGCGCCTCGGGCGCTTCCCGCACCGCAGGGTGGCCCGCGCCGGCGTCTCCGTCCCACCCGGCGCCGTAGCGCACGTAGTCGCCGGCCACGCGTCGAATCGACGCGTCGTGGGCGGGGTCGCCAAACGGCTTCCGCGCAAGGTCGAGCACGAGGCGCGCGTCGGCTGGCGACAGGTAGCCCTGCCCTGAGCGCCTCGCTTCGCGCATCGAGGCGAGGTCGTGCAGCAGCTGACCCGGCGCGGACAGCAAGTCGTGGAGCCCGTCCGCCTCGGGAACCGAGTTCGACAGGGCCCGGCACCCCCGCATCACCGACTGGAAGAACGGGTGGTGCGCAGCGTCGAGCGCCAGGAGCAGGGACACGATTGCGTCCCAGGCATCGGTCCTCCTCGCGCTCACGAAGTAGCCGCCCACCTCGGCCGCAAGGTTCCCGTCAATCGCCAGCCAGGGCGCATCGCGGGTGGCAGGGTCGAACACCATCACGTGGTGTGAGAGCCCGGCGGTCACGAGCCGCCCGTCGAGCGCCGAGACGACTCGCGCCGCCACTTCGTCGCCCATCCCGACCAGCGCCTCGAGCCATTCTCCAAAGCGGTCGGGATCGAAACGCTCGTCACCGCCGGCCCCGTCGCTGCGCCAGAGATCGACGTCCACCACTGACGAGACCTGTTCTGGCGTCGCCGCCGCGATCAGCTCGCCAGACGACTCGAGCCCGCGGTACTGAATGAGCTGATGCAGCGTCTCGGCGCGAAGGCGCGGCACGACGTGCTCGAGCCGCGCCGGCCCGAGCAGGCGCGCGAGGTCCACTCCCCTGGCCATGGAAGCGTGAGGATAGCGCGTTGCCTGCCGCCCGAACAGTCTTGAACTGCGTTGCGGGAAGGCGGGACAATAATGGTGCCTGATCGTGGCGGCCGACCTCTCCCCCTCCAGCGTCGTCTTCCGTCCCGCCACGCCCTCGCGCTGGCCCGACGTCGAGAAACTGTTCGGCGAACGTGGCGCCTGTGGCGGCTGCTGGTGCATGGCGTGGCGCCTGCGCCGCACGGCGTTCGAAGCGGGCAAGGGCGCGCTGAACCGCGAGCGGCTCCGGCACCATCATCGCCTACCTGGGGCGCGAGCCGATCGGATGGTGCGCCGTGGCGCCGCGCCGCGAGCACGTCAGCCTCGAGCGGTCGAGGGTGCTGGCGCCGGTGGACAACACGGACGTGTGGTCGATCTCGTGCCTGTTCGTGCTGAAGCCTTACCGGAGGCAGGGGCTCTCCGCCGCCCTGCTCGATGCGGCTGTCAGCTCGCCGCCCGGCAGGGCGCTCGCGTCGTCGAGGGATACCCGGTGGAGCCGTCGAAGGGCAAGATGGCTGATGTCTTCGCCTGGACCGGTCTGCCATCGGCGTTCCTGAAGGCGGGGTTCGTCGAGGTTGCCCGCCGATCGCCGACGCGTCCGATCATGCGGCGCATGGTGTAAACCCTCGGTCACGGGCGCGACTCACACGCGGGACGCCTGTGCCACTGATGACCGAGGCCCCGGAACCACCCGCACACCGCTCAGTTTGCCCGCCTCGCGCCCTGCTCGTACACTGACTGCTCCGGCGAGAACCGCGCACGACCGCCTCGGCCCCCCCGGCCCGTTGCGGGGAGGGCGGATGGATGAGATGTTCGCAGCGCCCCCACTTGTCCTGCGCCCGCCAGGGTCGCGGCTGAAGCGCTATGCCTTCGCGGTGGCCCTCGTCGGTGCCGCCGCGCTCTTCAGGGTGGCCATCGAGCCGCTGGTCGGCCCCATGGTGCCCTTCGGCCTCTTCGTTCCAGCCGTCGTCGTGGCGGCGTGGCTCGGAGGCACCGGCAGCGGGTTGCTCGCCACCGCCCTTGCAGGGCTTGCCGGCAAGTTCCTCTTCATCGAGCCCCGGTACCAGGTGACCTTCACCGGGCGCGACGGCGCGGTCCTCCTTGTCGCGGCCGCCGTCGGCTCGGGGCTCGTTCTCCTCGTCTCGACCTGGCGCCGGACCCAGCTCCGCCTCCAGGACCTGCACGGCGAGATCGCCGGAATCCTCCAGCAGCTGCCGGACGGCGTCGTCGTGGCGAATCGCACCGGGAGAGTCGTGTTCATGAACGCGGAGGCCGAGCGCCTCGTGGGAGGCCTGCTGCGGCTCGGGATGCTTGCCGGCTTCGAGCGCCAGCACACGCTGCTGCATGCCGATGGTTCGCCGGTCGCGTTGGCAGAGTCGCCCCTGCTGAGGGCAGCAAAAGGCGAGGAGGTGCCCGAGGAGGAATTCACGATCGTCCCGGCCGGCGGCGAACGGAGGATCGTGCGGGTTCGCGGGACGCCGGTGCGGACGCACGACGGGACGGTTGCCGGGGGCACCGTGACAATTGTGGACGTCACCGAGCTCCGCGAGACCGCACGGATCGCGAGGGAGAGGGCCGAGGAGCTGGGGCAGATGGAAGCCAGGCTCCGCGAACAGGCGCGCGAGCTGCAACGGGCCAACCGGATCAAGGACGAGTTCCTGGCCACCCTCAGCCACGAGTTGAGGACGCCGCTCACGGCGATCGTCGGATGGGCGGGGATGCTGCTTCGCGGCGAGTTGTCGCCGGATATGGTGCGCCGTGCCCACGAGGTGATCGCCCGGAACGCCGAGTCGCAGCGGGCGCTGATCGAGGACGTGCTCGACGTGTCGAGGATCGTCACGGGGAACCTGCGGCTCGAGAAGGGGCCGGCCGACGTGAAAGGCCCGCTGAAGGCCGCGGTGGAGGCCGTGAAGCCCCTGGCCGGGGAGGCGGGTGTCACGATCACGACCGCGCTCACCGATGCGTCGACGACGGTGTGGGGCGACCCCGTGCGGCTCCAGCAGGTGTTCGTGAACCTGCTCTCGAACGCGGTCAAGTTCAACGGGAGGGGCGGCCGCGTCTGGGTGTCGCTTCGCCGGGCCGGAGGAAAAGTGGAGGTGCAGGTGCGGGACAGTGGCATCGGCATCTCGCCCGAAAACCTCCCACACATCTTCGAGCGGTTCCGCCAGGCCGACAGCTCAACAACCCGCCGGCACAACGGCCTCGGCCTGGGGCTTGCCATCGTCAGGCACATCACGGGCCTCCACGATGGAACCGTCGTGGCCGACAGCCCTGGCGCGGGGCAGGGGGCGACCTTCACGGTCTGCCTGCCGTACTACCCGCTCGAGGGAGGTGCATCCACGCTGAACGACCGGCATCCCGAGGGTGTCGCGGCGAGCCCTCCCTTCCCGGCTTCGGAACCGGCCCTGCGCGGCCGCCGGGTGCTCGTGGTCGACGACGAGGCCGACACCCGCGAACTGGTCGCGTCGGTCCTGACCCAATCCGGGGCGGAAGTCATCTCCGCCGCGTCGGCCAGGGAGGCGCTCGAGCGGCTCCAGGCAGGCGTGCCCGATGCGATGCTCGTTGACATCTCCATGCCCGGGATGGACGGGTACGAGTTCGTCAGGGCCATCCGCGACGGCCGCACCGGAGCCGAGCACGTCCCGGCGATTGCCTTCACGGCCCATGCGCGTGACGAAGACCGCCGGCTCGCGTTGACCAGCGGTTTCCGGATGCACGTCGCCAAGCCGGTCGAACCGACCGTCCTGGTGCGGGCGCTGGCAACCGTCCTGGAGGGGTAGCGGCGGGGGGAGGACGGCCGCCACCTCGCGGTGGCGGCCAAGAGGTCAGGCGCGCTCCTCGGGAGGCTTCGGGGCCTCCTCGAACGACTGGAGTGCCAAATAGCTGGGACCGAATCGCTTGATGTTCTCGAGCTGCTTGTCGAAGGCGTCGAAGTGGGCTTCTTCGTCGGCGACCAGCTCCTCGAAGATCCGCTTCGACACCGCGTCGGCGTTGGCGCTGCACTCGATGGCCGCGCGGTTGTAATCGCTGGCCGACTGCTGCTCCATCTTGGCGGCAGCGGCAAGGATCTCCGAGGGGTCGGTGATCCGCCGGACCGGGCCGGCAGACACCATGTCAACATCGCCCTTCAGGAAGAGGATCCGCTCGGCGAGCCGCTCGACGTGCTCCATCTCCATGATGGCCGTCCGCCGCAGCAGGGCCGACAGGGGGCCGAACCCCTGGTCGTCGAGATGGAAGTGCCAATACATGTACTGGTGAACGGCCTCGAGCTCGTCCGAGACAGCCTTGTTCAGCAAAGCAATGCTCTTCGCAGTATCCATGGCGCTCCTCCTGCAACGATAGGCCTGAGCTTCTGGCGGCTATAGTGACACAACCCGCGCTCAGGGCCGAATGCCGGCCGTCGCCGGTGGTGGAGCAGCGGGAAAAGGGGTGGATGCGACGCCTCGGATGGAACCCTACGTCCGCAGGATCTTGTCCATCGCCTTCCCCTTCGCCAGCTCGTCGATCAGCTTGTCGAGGTAGCGGATCTTCTGCATCAGCGGGTCATCGATCTCCTCGACGCGGACGCCGCATACCACGCCCTTGATCAGCGAGCTGTTCGGGTGAATGGCCGGGGCCTGGGCGAAGAAGGTCTCGAAGTCGTTCTTCCGCTCGATCTGCTCGCGAAGACCCTGCTGGTCGTAACCCGTCAGCCAGCAGATGATCCGGTCAACTTCTTCCTGTGTGCGACCCTTGCGCTCTGCCTTCTGAACGTACAGCGGGTACACGGACGAGAACGGGGTCGTGAAGATGCGGTGTCGGAGCACGTCTCTCCTCCGGGTCGTCCGGCGGCCAGTATAGCTCTCGGCCGCGCCACCGTGCGTCAGGCGTGAACGACAGGCGGGGTGGTGGTGCTCGTGTCCGGCGAGAACAACGTCTCGATGGCTTCACGCAGGCGGGCGGCGCTCACCGGCTTGCTCACGTAGCCGTCCATGCCGGCCGCCAGGCACCGTTCTTCGTCGCCCTTCATGGCATGCGCGGTCATCGCCACGATCGGCACCTCGTGCCCGGCGGCGCGGATCCGCCTGGTGGCCTCGAGGCCATCGACCTCGGGCATCTGCACGTCCATCAGGATCAGGTCGAACCGCTCGGCCTCGACGGCTGCAACCGCCTCGAGGACGTTGGCCACCGCCTTCACGCAGTGGCCCTCCTTCTCGAGCAGCCGAAGGGCAACCCGTTGGTTCACCACGTTGTCCTCGGCGAGCAGGATCCGCAGCCG
>JARKSS010000266.1 GCA_029974175.1 Vicinamibacterales bacterium | reverse complement strand
AGCGACGAGGTGGCCTCGTCCAGGATCAGGATGGGTGAGTTCCGCAGCAGGGCCCGGGCGATCGCGATCCGCTGGCGCTGTCCGCCCGAGAGCCTCTGCCCGCGCTCACCGATCACCGTCTGGTAGCCCTTCGGCATGGCCCGGATGAACTCGTGCGCGTTCGCCGCCCGCGCGGCCGCCTCTATCTCGTCGTCGGTGGCGCCGGCCGAACCGTAGGCGATGTTCCTGGCGATCGTGTCGTCGAAGAGGATGGTCTCCTGCGTCACGATCCCGATCTGCCCGCGCAGCGACGCCAGCGTCACGTCGCGGATGTCGATCCCGTCCACGAGGATGGCCCCCGAGGTGACGTCGTGGAACCTCGGGAGCAGGTTCACCAGCGTCGTCTTTCCCGCGCCGCTGCGCCCCACGATGGCCACCTTCTCGCCGGCGGCGACCGAGAGCGACACGCCGCGCAGGATCGGGTGACGCCGATCGTCCGCGTACTCGAAGCCCACGTCCCGGAACTCGATTCCCCGCGTGATCGGTGGCAGCGTACGGGCCCCCGGCCGGTCGTGGATCTGGTTGTGCGTGTCGAGCAGCTCGAAGATCCGCTCCGACGCGGCGATGGTCTGCTGCAGCGTCGCGTTCACGCGGCTCAGTTTCTTCGCGGGCGCGTACATCAGCATCAGCGCCGCCATGAACGTGGTGAACTCCCCCACGGTCATCTCGCGGCTGCCGTACCACAGCGCGGCCACGATTCCCAGCGCCCCGAGCAGCTCCATCACCGGCGGCAGGCTGGAGAGCACCGCCGTGACCTTCATGTTGGCCCGGTACACGCGGTCGGCCGCCCCCGCGAACCGCCGCTGCTCTTCCCGCTCGGTGCCGAACGCCTTGACGATGCGGTGCCCCGTGAAGGTCTCGGCGCTCAGGTGCGACAGACGCTCCAGCTCTTCCTGGCTGCGCTTCGTGGTCCGTCTCGCCCGCTGTCCGAGCCGCACCAGCGGGTAGACGACCAGCGGCGCGCCGGTCAGGAAGACGATCGCCAGCCTCGCCTCGAGGTAGAACAGCAGCGCCACGTAGCCGACCAGCGCCAGCGACTCGCGCACCAGGTCGCCCAGCGTCTCGGACACGGCCTGCTGGATCATCGAGACGTCGTTGGTCAGCCGCGACATCAGCTGCCCCGTGGTCCGTCGCGCGAAGAACGACGCCGACTGCCCGATGATGTGGTTGTAGAGCGCCTGCCGCACGTCGCGGACCACGCGCTGGCCGACATCGGCCATCAGGTAGGTCGAGAAGTAGCTGCCCAGCCCCTTCAGCAGGTAGAAGCCGACGATGGCCGAGGAGACCACTCCCACGTTCGCCTGCCGCTCGAGCACATCGTCGAAGACCCACTTGATGAGCGCGGTCAGGCAGGCCGAGGCGGCCGCGTACAGGACCATCCAGGCGAAGGCCGCCAGGAGGCGTCCGCGGTAGGGGGCGGCGAAGCGCAGGAGTCGTCGAAGGGCGCTCAATCTGTGAACCGGTATCGCAGGAGAACCCAGAGGGCCACTACCCCGTCCCGCCAGGTAATCTTCTTGCCCTGCTCGTAGCCCCGCCCGTCGTAGGTAATCGGGATCTCGTAGACCCGGTAGCCGCGCTTGAAGATCTTCGCCGTCATCTCGGGCTCGATGCCGAACCCGTTCGACTTCAGGTCGAGGCCACGCGCGATCTCCGCCCGCATCACCTTGTAGCAGGTCTCCATGTCGGTCAGCATCGTGTTGTACAGCACGTTGGTCAGCAGCGTCACGATGCGGTTGCCGAGGTAGTGCGAGAACATGAACACCCGGTGGCGCCCGAGGAACCGCGAGCCGTAGACGACGTCGGCGCGCCCCTCGCAGATCAGCTCGATGAGCTGCGGGTACTCCTCGGGCGAGTACTCGAGGTCGGCATCCTGGATCAGCACCAGGTCGCCGGTCACTTCCGAGAAGCCGCGGCGCAGCGCGGCGCCCTTGCCCTGGTTGCGCTCCTGGAGCAGCAGCCGGAAGCCCAGCTCGGCCTGCAGCCGGAGGAGGATCTCGCGCGTCCCGTCGGTGGACCCGTCGTCCACGACGATCAGCTCGGTCCGGAGCGGTACGGCGCAGACCCGCCGGATGATCTCCTCGACCGTGTCACGCTCGTTGTAGACGGGCATCACGACCGACAGCAGCGGATCGACCAGGATCCCCTTCAGCCCCCCCGAGCGGGCCGTCCCGCCCGCGACCTCCGTCTTCATGCGCAGACCTCCGCGTACCCGTCCGGATGGGCCTCGAGCCAGGCCCACGCCGTCCGCACGATCGTGTCCAGGTCCTCGTAGCGCGGCCTCCACCCCAGTTCCGACTTGATGCGCGCGCTCGAGGCGTAGAGCACGGCCGGGTCGCCCGGGCGCCTCGGCCCGAGGGCGTGCGGGACGGGACGACCCGTCACCCGCTCGACGGCCGCAATGACTTCGCGGACGGAGTACGGCCGGCCGTTGCCCAGATTGTAGACGGTCGAGGGGCCTCCCGCCTCGAGGCTGTCGAGCGCGAGCAGGTGCGCCTGCGCCAGGTCGGTGACGTGCACGTAGTCGCGCAGGCAGGTGCCGTCGGGTGTCGGGTAGTCGCTCCCGAAGACCTGCAACGGCGCCCCGCCCGCCACCGCGCGCAGTGCGAGCGGGATCAGGTGCCGCTCGGGGCGATGGTCCTCCCCGAGGGTGCCAGCCGGGTCGGCGCCGGCGGCGTTGAAGTATCGAAGGCAAATCGAGCGGATGCCGTAGGCGCGCTCGTAGTGCGGGAGCGCCCGCTCGACGACGAGCTTGGTCTCGCCGTAGGGATTGATGGGGTGCGCCGGGTGGCCCTCGTCGATTGGCACACGCTCGGGCTCGCCGAAGAGTGCGGCCGTCGACGAGAAGATGAACACCGGCACCTTCTGCCGGCCCATCGCCTCGAGCAGGCCGAGCGTCCCCCCCACGTTGTTGCGGTAGTAGCCCGCGGGATCGGCGACCGACTCGCCTACCGCCGTCCAGGCGGCGAAGTGCATCACCGCGGTGACGCCGCGGCTGGCGATGACCTCGCGCAGCCTTGCGACGTCGGCCGTGTTGCCCTCGACGAGGTCGATCCCGGGTACCGCTCCACGATGGCCCTCGCTCAGATCGTCGTAGACCACCACGCGGCGGCCTGCCTCGCAGAGCGCCTTGACGGCGTGGCTGCCGATATAGCCCGCCCCGCCGGTCACCAGGACGGTGCCGCCCCTAGCGCCCGACGCCGTAGTACGTGAAGCCATGGGCCCTCATCTGCTCAGGTCGATAGAGATTGCGGCCGTCGAAGACGACCGGCGCCCGCATGAGCTTCCGCATCTTGGCCAGGTCGGGCTCCCTGAACTCGTTCCACTCGGTGACCAGCGCCAGCGCGTCGGCCCCCACGAGGGCATCGTAGCTGTGTGCGCAGAACTTGACGCGGCCCGCAAGGGCCGCCTCGGTGATTTTCGAGACTGCCGGGTCGTACACCTGGACGCGCGCTCCCGCCTCGAGCAGCCGCTCGAGCAGGGCCATGGACGGGGCCTCGCGCACATCGCCGGTCCCGGGCTTGAAGGCGAGGCCCCACACCGCGACGACCCGGCCTTCGAGCGATCCGAAATGCTGCTGCATCCGGCACGCCAGCCGATCCTTCTGCTCGGCGTTCACTCGCTCGGCCGCTTCGAGCGCGCGGAAGCCGTACCCGAGGCCTGCTGCGAGCGCGATCAGCGTGCGCACGTCACCCGGCACGTTGGCCCCGCCGTAGCCGGCGCCGGCAAACAGGTAGTCGGGGCCGATGCGGCGGTCGGCGCCAACCGCCCGGCGCACCTGCTCGACGTCGGCGCCCACGAGCTCGGCCACGCGCGCCAGCTCGTTCATCAGCGAGACGCGCGCGGCCAAGAATGCGCTGGCCGCCAGTTTCGACAGCTCGGCGCTGGCACAGTCCATCACGAAGACTGGCGCACCGGTGCGGGTGAAAGGCGAGTAAAGATCCGTGAGCAGCTGCGTGGACCGCGGGTCCTCGGCGCCGATCACGATCCGGTCGGGCTCGAGGAAGTCGCGAACCGCGGTTCCCTGCCGGAGGAACGCCGGGCTGCTGGCGACGCTGAAGGGGTGGGTCGTCTCTCGCCGTACGACCTCGCGGGCCTTCGCCGCCGTCCCCACCGGCACCGCGCTCGCGATGACCAGTACCTTGTAGGCGTTCATCGCCTGCGCCACCTCGCGCGCGACGTCGAGGACACCGTCAGCGGCGGCCTCGCCATCGCCGGGGCGTGCGGCCTCGACGGCGATGAAGACTATCGACGAATGGCGGGCGGCGGTGGCGATCTGGCTCGTGAAGACGAGGCGCTTCTGGGCGCGGTTCCGCCGCACGATCTCCTCGAGCCCCGGCTCGACGAACGGGATGCCCCCGCGGCGCAGCAGGCGCAGCCTCGCCAGGTCGCGGTCCACCGCAACCACGTCGTTGCCGTTCTCGGCGAAGCAGGCGGCGGCCACCAGCCCCACGTATCCGGCCCCGATGACGGACAGCTTCATGCGCGTCGGCTCCCGGCCGCAGGACAGCGTGCCGAAGAGGCCGAAAGTAGCACAACCGGAGTAATCGAGTCAAGCTACTGATAGACAAGCACTTATGCTGATTCGCGCCGCAGACGATCGAGCCGCGCCCGTCGCGTTCCGGATTCTGAACGCCGATTCCTGCACTTGCCACCGCCACCTCTGCCAAGGTAGGTTCCCTGCGTGCGGCTGCTGCTCGACTATCGTCCCGCCTTGCGGGAGCGCACCGGGGTCGGCGAGTACGTCCACCAGCTGGCGCGTGCATTGGTCCAGCTGTCGGAGGACGGCGCTGATGCAGCCGGGTTGACGGTCGAGCTGTTCACCAGCTCGTGGAAGGACCGGCCCGATCCCGCTGCCATCGCCGAGCTGGGGCCGGTCCGGGTCATCGATCGCCGCGTTCCGGTCCG
>JARKSS010000218.1 GCA_029974175.1 Vicinamibacterales bacterium | reverse complement strand
CGTGTTGGCGTTCGGCTGCACGCCGTTGACCCAGGTGCGCAGCGAGCGCGCCGGCGTGTCGAGCTCGGCGTTCTGGAACTGGGTCGGCGTCGCGCCCGGAACCAGGTTCAGCAGCTGCTGGTAGTTGCGGTACTGGTTCAGGGGGAGGTTGGTGACCTGCCTGGAGGTGATCTCGGTGCTCAGGTCGGCCTTCTCCGTCTGGATGATGGCCGCCTCGGCGCTGACGTTCACCGTCTCGGTGATCCCGCCCAGCTCGAGCCGCAGGTTCATGCGGATCGGGTTGCCCGCCGTCACGTTCACGCCCGTCTGCCGCAGCTCCTTGAAGCCCTCGAGCGATGCGGACAGGTCGTAGACGCCCGGCACCATGTTGCGGAACGTGAAATCGCCGGTGCCGTCTGTCACCTGCTCCAGCTTGAGCCCCGTGCCGGTGTTGACCGCAGTCACCGTGACGCCTGGGAGCGCGGCGCCCTGCGGGTCGCTCACCGTGCCGGTTATCGAGCCGTACAGGACCTGCGCACTCGTGAGCGCCGGTGCGCTCACGATGGCGGCCAGGGCTAACGCTGCGATCATCAGCGCCACCCTGCCACGCCTGTTCCGAATGGCCATGACCGAACCCTCCTTCCGCTGGTTAAAAAGAGGCTTGCTTACGGCCTCGCTGTCGCCAGGAACGGAACGACGCCAAAGAACGACGATGGGCCCGAACGCCGCCGGAAACGTGTGCTGTTTGGGAACGATTACGAACGATTTACGGACGAGTGAAAGCCAGCTCGATCAACTCTGCAATAGGCAAGCCATAGCCCAGCTGCCACCGCCCCCCACCGGGCCGAGGCAGGAATGTCCAAACGCCTGAGAATACTCCTATTTCAGCCGGCCGAGGTCAAGCCTGAACACGGGCCGTGGGAAACGCGGCCGGCGAGGCCCCTTGGAATCCATCTCCATGGTTTTTGGGATCCAATGAAATGGATCGCCGTGCTCCGGTGAGCGGCAAGACGCCTGTGCCACTGGGCCACAGTGACTCACAGGCGTGGACAATGGACTGCTGCGTCAACCGTCGAACAGCAGATCGAGCAGGTTGATCCGGCCGGAAGAACGCCAGCCCGAGCGCCGGCGCTCGTCATCATCGTCATCGTGCCGAACGCCGCGTTCTTCCCGGTCTCGCCAGGCCCCTTCCCCGCCGCGCAGGCTGCTTCCCCGGTCACGGCCGGGGGCGTCCACGACCCGATCCAGCTCGCCGGGGTCGAGCCAGATCAGATCGCACGCCTCGCACGTGTCGATGATGATGCGGCCAGGTCCGTAGTACGGGTGGGTCGCCATCCGCGCGCGGCAGCGCGGGCACAGCGCCTCGCGCTCGGCCTCGCGTGGATCGACCGGTCGCGGCTCGCGCGGTTCCGCGGCCGCCCAGGCCCGCTTGGTCTGGACGACCTCGACGAACGTACCGC
This sequence comes from Vicinamibacterales bacterium, assembly GCA_029974175.1. Taxonomy (GTDB): domain Bacteria; phylum Acidobacteriota; class Vicinamibacteria; order Vicinamibacterales; family Fen-181; genus JARKSS01. Next base: position 17,242 of record JARKSS010000218.1, on the reverse strand, counting down.
GGTCCAGGAGAAGCCCCCGGCACCGCTCACAATAATGAACCGCGCGTTCCGAGAGAAGAGCCGAGGCGAGCGCGACTCCGCACACGGGACACGGTGGCGCCGTGGCCTCGACACCCAGCACCCGGACGTCCCCTTTGGCCGGCTCCGGAAAGTGGATGCTCCCGCAGTGCGCGCACCGGAAGTAGCGGCGCGATTCGTGGAAGTCCATCGCGGCGCCGCAGTTCCTGCAGTTCATCGCTTCGGCCCTTCCTCAGTGTCCCCCGAACACCTGGTAACCCTTCGCCTCGAGCTCCTTCGCCAGTCGCGACTCCGTCTCGAGCGCCTCGGCGTACGTCATCGGGTTGAGGTGGGCGTAGAGCCGTGGAACCAGCCTCTCGCCGCAGCGCCGGACGATGCCGGCCGACTTCGCACCGGCCTTGTGGTTCGCGAACCGTTGCTCGGGGGTGAGACCGGTCATGCCGACATAGTAGCCGGCGCGCCTGTCGCCCTTGGGATTGCGCAGGTAGACGACGTATACCGAGTGGTGGCCGCGCCGCTTCCCCTTCCCGACGCTCGAGGAACCCGGCCACGTCCGCTTGGCCATGCCAGGGATTGTGCAGCAGCCGTCAAGGCTCAAGCGTTCAGCGCCCTGCCGGTCCACGAGCTTTCCACGGCGGCGATCTGGGCGGGCGTGCCGGTGGCGACAAGCCGGCCGCCGCCCGGGCCGCCCTCCGGACCGAGGTCGATGACCCAGTCGGCCGCACGGATCACGTCGAGGTTGTGCTCGACGCAGACGATGGTGTGACCGGCGGAGACGAGGCGGTCGAACACCTCCAGCAGCCGCGCCACATCGTCCACGTGCAGGCCGGTAGTGGGCTCGTCGAACAGGAACAAGGCAGGGTGAGTTTGCTCGTCCTTCCCCATCGCGCCGGACAGTTCCGCCGCCAGGCGCAGCCGTTGACGCTCGCCGCCCGACAACGTGGCGCTGGCCTGGCCCAGGCGCAGATACCCAAGGCCGAGTTCGTAGAAGGGCGCCAGGTGCCGGACGAGGTGTTCGTCCTGGATGATCTCGCGCGCCTGGGCGATCGTCAGGTCGAGGACGTCCGCGATCGAGCGCCCGTCGAGCCGGCACGCAAGCGCCTCGGGACCGTAGCGGCGCCCGCCGCACGCCTCGCAAGGCACGAAGACGTCGGGCAGGAAGTCCATGCTGATGCGGATGCGGCCCTGCCCCTCGCACGCCTCGCAGCGCCCACCCTTCACGGCCGCCGAGAAGTCGCGCTTCGTCAGGCCGCGCTCCCGCGCCCCTGGCGTCGCCGCGAAGAGCGTGCACAGGCGATCGAAAACGCCGGCCTGGCTGGCGACAAGGCTCGAGCCACTCCCGGGAGAAGCGGCGCCGTCCGCGCAGACCAGCCGGGAGAACCGATGGAGGAGTTCCACTGAGCAGCCCTGAAGGGCGGCGGCACCTCCGTCGTGGTTCAGGTGCGCGGCCACGGCCGGAGCGATGACGTCGAAAACCAGGGTGGACTTGCCGCTGCCCGACACGCCGGTGACAGCGACGAGGCCCCGGGCCGGCAATTCCACGTCGAGTCCCTGCAGGTTGTGCACCCGCGCTCCGGTGACCCTGATGCCGGGTTCGAGACGCCGCGGCCCCTTCGCCTCGATCGCCCTTCGACATGAGCCGTCGCGCAGGTATCGCCCGGTCGGCGAGGCGTGGACGCGCGACACCTCCTCGGGTGTGCCAGCCGCGACGATGCGCCCACCCTGTTCGCCGGCGCCGGGGCCAAGATCAATCAGGTGGTCGGCGGCCCGAATCACGCCGGGGTCGTGCTCGACGATGATGACCGTGTTGCCCGCGTCGCGGAGGCCGCGGACCAGGTCGAGCAGGCGCCCGGTATCGCGGGGATGCAAGCCGGCCGTCGGCTCGTCGAGCACGTAGGTCATGCCGGTCAGGCCGCTGCCAAGAGCGGCGGCCAGGCGCACGCGCTGCGCCTCGCCGGCCGACAGCGTGGACGCAGGTCGATCGAGCGTGAGATGACCAAGGCCTGCATGCTGGAGGCGCTCGAGGCGGCGGATGATCTCCGCGCGCAGATCGCGGCTGACCAGGACGTCTCGCGGCGTGAGGCCTGCGGCCGAGGGATCCGTTTCAATCGCGTGCAGCGCCTCGAGGCACTCGGCGGCGCTCATTGCCATCCAGCCGGCGATGTGACGCCCCCCCACCTGCACGGCGAGCCGCTCGGGCTTCAGGCGTGTGCCGCCGCACGCACCGCACACGACCCGGCGCATCAGGCCCTCCATCGCCTCGCCCCGGCGATCGGCGTGCTTCCGCTCGTACTCCTCGTTGACGTAGCCGGCCAGGCCGAGCCAGCGTCGGCGGAAATGATGCACCCCTGTGCGCGTGCCGCGCTTGTAGTGCCACTCGACATCGAACTCGCGCTCGCCGGCCCCGTGCATGGCCACTCGGCGCGCCTCGTCGGACAGCTCGCACCAGGGCCGCTCGACGTCGAACCCGAGGGCCGCGCCGGCCGCACGGAGGATGGCGGCGTGCTGGCCGAACGGGTCTCCGTAGAACCGCCCGGTACGGGTGCCGTCCAGCGCTCCACCCATAACGGACTTCGACGGGTCGGTGACCAGGCGATCGGGATCGCACTCGGTGCGCGTCCCGAGCCCCTTGCACGCCGGGCAGGCACCTTGCTCGGAGTTCGGGGAGAAGAACGAAGACAAGAGAGGAGCTGGCGGCTGTCGCCCGTCTGGCCGCCCCGTGTCCTTGCCGATGCGTGCGAACAGCAGCCTCCAATAGTCGGCAATCTCGGTCATCGTCCCCACGGTCGAACGGGGATTGCGCGAGGCCGTGCGTTGGCGGATCGCCACGGTTGGCGTGAGGCCTGAGACGGCGTCGAACCCGGCTTCGCCACGCTTCTCGAGGAAGCGCCGCGCGTGGGCCGAGAACCCCTCGACGAAGCGGTTGCGTCCCTCCGAGAAGATCGTGTCGAAGGCGAGCGACGACTTCCCGCTGCCCGACACGCCGCTCACGACCGTGATCGTGTTGGCGGGAATCGTGACGTCGATCGACTTCAGGTTGTGGGTGGTGACACCGGTCACGACGAGATCGGGAACAGCGGACAGCCGGCCGCTGCCAGCTGGCAGCGTGTCGTGCTGAAGGAGGATGGACCGGGCATCAGCCTGTGACAGAGCCTCACGGACGTCACGATACGCACCGAGCGCAGCGCCGGTGGCGGAATCGGGGTGAGCGGCCACCTCTTCCGGCGTGCCCATCGCCACCAGGCGGCCGCCCTGTGCTCCACCCCCCGGGCCGAGGTCGATCACGCGGTCGGCGGACCGCACGAGGTCGAGGTGGTGCTCGATGACGATGACGGTGTGCCCCTGGTCCACCAGGCGGTTGATCGCCGCGATGAGGACGGCGACGTCGGCGGCGTGGAGGCCGGTGGTGGGCTCGTCGAGGATGTAGAGCGTATGCCCGCGCGCGGGCCGGCTCAGCTCGGCCGCCAGCTTCACCCGCTGCGCCTCGCCTCCTGACAAGGTCGTCGAGGGCTGCCCGAGGCGCAGGTAGCCGAGTCCCAGCTCCTGCAGTACGCGCAGGATGCGTGTGGCCCGCCGGTCTGCCGCGAGGAACGACGAAGCTTCCTCGAGCGTCATCTCGAGCACGTCGTGGATCGTCTTCCCGCGGTACCTCACCTCCAGCGTCTCGTCGTTGAACCGCCGCCCGCCGCACGTTTGGCAGACGACGTCCACGGAGCCGAGGAAGTGCATGCCGACCTGCTGCACGCCGGCACCCTGGCAGGCCTCGCAGCGTCCGCCCGCCACGTTGAACGAGAAGCGTCCCCGACCGAAGCCCCTCGCGACAGCGGCCTCCGTCGAGGCGAAGAGGTCGCGGACAACGTCGGAAAGGCCCGTGTAGGTAGCGGGGTTCGAGCGGGGTGTTCGGCCGATTGGCGACTGGTCGATGGCAATCACTTTCCCGATCGCCCCTTCGCCCTCGACCTCGCCGTGCGCGAGACGCTCGGTCAGTTCCTCCACGAGGCTCGACTTTCCCGCCCCCGAGACGCCGGTGACCACGTTGACGGCACCAAGCAGGAACTCGACATCGAGGTGCTGAAGGTTGTGACGCGATGCGTTCGAAAGGCGCAGCACGCCGCTGCCGGGGCGCCGGGTTGCCAGCAGCGGCGGCCGCTCGCGGCCTGACAGGAAGCTGGCCGTCCGGCTGCGTGCCGCCCCCCGCCTTCCATCAATCCGGCCGGCGGCCCGCTGTAGAGCACTTCTCCGCCGTGCTGTCCCGCGCCCGGGCCGATGTCCACGACCCAGTCGGCCTGGCGGATCGTCTCCTCGTCGTGCTCGACCACGACCACGGTGTTGCCGCGGTCGCGCAGCTCGCGCAGGACGCCGATCAGCCGCCCGTGCTCCACCGGGTGCAGGCCGATTGACGGCTCGTCGAGCACGTAGAGCACGCCGCGCAGGCCCGACCCGAGCTGCGACGCGAGGCGCAGCCGCTGGGCCTCGCCGCCCGACAGCGAGGTTGACTCGCGGTCGAGCGTGAGGTGGCCGATTCCAAGCCGGCCGAGCACCCGCGCGCGCTCGAGGATGGCCGCCCGGATCGGCTCCCCGACGGGCGCCTCGCGAGGCTCGAACGAGAGACGCTCGAAGAAGGCGGCGGTCTGGTCGATGGTGAGCCGCGCCATCTCGCCGATGTTGCGGCCGCGGAACCGCACCGCGAGCGCCTCGGGGCCCAGGCGGGCGCCGCCGCAGGCCCTGCACGGCAGGCTCCGGACGAAGCGGAGGATGTTGCGGTTGCGGCTCCGCTTCAGGATCTGCTCCATCACCGGCAGGATGCCCTTGTAGGTGCCCTCCTCGCGAGGGCGCGCGGTGATGCCGCTCCAGCGCAGGCGCGACTCGAGCGGGTGCTTGCCGTAGGGGATGCGGATGCGGTCCGAGCCGTTGAGGACGACGTCGCGCTGCTCCGGGGTGAGCGCCTCCCACGGCGTGTCCACGTCGAAGCCGTGCGCGCGGCAGACCTGGTGGAGGACGTCGATGGTCACCTGCGAGTAGATCACGTAGCCGGTTGGCGTCGTGATGACGAGCGCCCCCTCGCGGATGGTCTTCCGGGGATCGGCAACGAGCAGTGCGGGGTCGAGGCGGTCTTCGACGCCCAGGCCGCGGCAGGACGGGCAGGCGCCGTGCGGCGAGTTGAAGGAGAAGAGGCGCCTGGAGAAGCCTCCCATCACAGGCGGGACGCCGGCGCCACTCGGACCCCCAGGCGCGACGCCGGTGCCACTGGCACTACCCAGGCGGGCGTAGAGCAGCCTCAGGTCGTCGTGGAGCCCGCTCAGCGTCCCCACGGTCGAGCGTGGGTGGCGCATCGCCGAGCGCTGGTCCACCGCGATGGCCGGCGACAGCCCCTCGATGCTGCGAACGGCCGGCCGCGCCATCTTCCCGAGGAACTGCCGCGCGTAGGAAGAGAAGGTCTCGAGGTACCGGCGCTCGGCCTCCCGGAAGATCGTGTCGAAGGCCAGCGATGACTTTCCCGAACCGGACACCCCGGTGACGACCACCAGGGCGTTGCGCGGGAAGTCGAGGTCGATGCCCTTCAGGTTGTGCTCGGCAGCGCCGCGGACGGAGACCGGCTTCACGAAAGAAATTGTACCGGGCGTTTACCGGTCCACGAAGTCGCGATCGCCGTTGCGGGCCAGTGGCGCCTGCCGTCGCTGTCCGCTGTCCGCGTTCTGCTGTAGGCTGTACCTCGATGCATCAACCTCTTCACCGCTCCACCGTCATCGTCCTCGCCGTCCTGTACACGTCCGCCTCGCTGCTCGCCGGCGGGCAAGCCATCGCCACGAAGGCGGCGCCGGCCGATCTCGTCAAGGCGGTCCAGGAGAAGGTCGCGCCCGACAGGCGCCTGGCGGTCTTCGAGGTCACGGTCGAACAGAAGGAAGGCGTGGTCGAGGTCAGCGGCCGGGTCGACCGTGCCTCGTCCCGGGACGCCGTGCTGAAGGCGCTGCGCGAGGGGGGCTACCCGCGGGTGACCGACAGGCTCGAGGTGCTGCCCGACCCGGGTCTCGGCGAGCGCCAGTACGCCGTGGTCACCGTCAGCGTGGCGACGATGAAGACGAAGCCGTCGCACACGTCCGAGCTGGGTAACCAGCTGATCATGGGCATGCCGGTCAAGGTGCTGAAGCGCGACGGTGGCTGGTACTTCGTGCAGTCGATGGACGACCTGTACCTCGGCTACATGGAGCCCGAGCACCTCGCACTGATGACGGAGGCCGAGCTCGACGCCTTCGCCGCCGCCTCCCGCGTCATCGTCACGGTCCCGTTCGCCATGGTCCGCGAGGACCAGACCCGAGACGCGCAGCCGGTCTGCGACCTGGTTCTCGGCAACATCCTGCTGGCCCGCAGGGCGGGGACCGACGGCTACCGGGCCGTGCGACTGCCGGACGGGCGGGAGGGATTCGTGGACAGCGGCTCGGTGATGGACTTCGCGGAGTGGAAACGCTCGCGCCGGCCGACGCCGGAAAACATCGAGAAAACGGCGCGGCTGTTCATGGGCGTGCCGTACCTCTGGGGCGGGACATCGGCGAAGGGGTTCGACTGCTCGGGCTACACCAAGACCGTGTTCCGCGCGAACGGCGTCGAGCTGCAGCGGGACGCCGACCAGCAGTCGGCCCAGGGGGCGACCGTGCCGCTCGAGGACGACCTGGCGCAGCTGAGGAAGGGCGACCTCGTGTTCTTCGGGCCGCGCCCGGGCGTCACCCGGGTCACCCACGTCGGGATCTACCTGGGAGACAAGCTGTTCATCCACTGCGCGGGGAAGGTGAAGCTGAACAGCTTCGATCCCGCCTCGCCGCTTTACAGCGAGAGCCTGCGGGCGAGGCTCGTCAGCGCCCGCAGGCTGACGACGTAACGCCTACACCCGCACCTTCGTCGCGTCCGGCGACCACTCCTCGTTCTTGTCGATCGAGTGGCCCGTGGTGAGCCCGGCGATGAACCAGACCAGCGCCAGCGCCCCGATGGCGAAGATGGTGTCGCCGATGATGCGCAGCCAGCGCAGCGTCTGCATGGTGCTGCTCTGCAGGAACTCGGCGCTGCGCGCGAACCAGTAGCCCTCGGTCACCGACGCCCAGGTCTGCATCAGGCCCACCGGCAGCAGGCTGACGACCACCATCGCGAACAGCCCGACGTTGATCGCCCAGAAGGCCAGCTTCACCGGCCCCTCGCGCCAGGTCTCCTCGGGGCGCAGAGCCCGCAGCGCGAAGAGCATCAGCCCGATGCCGAGCATGCCGTAGACGCCGAAGAGCGCGGCGTGGCCGTGAACCGGTGTCGTATTCAGCCCCTGCATGTAATAGAGGGCGATCGGCGGGTTGATCATGAACCCGAACAGCCCGGCGCCCAGCATGTTCCAGAAGGCGACCGACACGAAGAAGTAGATCGGCCAGCGGTACTTCCGTACCCAGGAGGTTGCCTTCGACAGCCGGATGTTGTGCCACGCCTCGTAGCCCACGAAGAGCAGCGGCACGACCTCGAGCGCGCTGAAGACCGCGCCGAGCGCGAGCACCACGGTCGGCGTGCCGGAGAAGTACAGGTGGTGCCGGGTGCCGATGATCCCGCCCGACAGGAAGATGGTCGAGGAGAGGACGCTCGCCTGGCCGGCCGTGCGGAGGCTCACCAGCTTCAGCCGCGCGAACAGGAACGCGATCACCACGGTGGCGAAGACCTCGAAGAAGCCCTCGACCCAGAGGTGAACCACCCACCAGCGCCAGTACTCGGCGATGGCGAGGTTGGTGCTGCGGCCGTAGCCGAGGGCCGCGCCGTAGAATGCGGCAATCGCCACCGAGGCAATCAGGAAGAGCGCCAGGATCGAACGCTGCTCGTCGCGGCGCTGCAGCGCGGGACGGATGGCCCGCACCATCAGGAACAGCCACAGGAAGAGGCCGACGAGGAGGGCAATCTGGAAGGCGCGCCCGAGGTCGATGTACTCGTAGCCGCTGTGGCCGAAGTAGAACCAGGCCGTGCCGCTGCCGAGCGACTGCATCACGCTCAGCCACTGCCCCGCCATCGAGCCGACGACCACGAGCAGCAGGGCCACGAACAGGATGTTGACGCCCAGCCGCTGCCCCTTCGGCTCGGTGCCGACCGCGGGCGCGATGTACAGCCCCGCCGCGAGCCACGCGGTCGCGATCCAGAAGATGCCGAGTTGCAGGTGCCACGTGCGGGCCACCGTGTAGGGCAGGAACGACGCGATGTCGATCCCGTAGAAGCCGCCCCCCTCGACGCCGTAGTGCGCCGCCACGACGCCGAGCAGGATCTGCACGAGGAAGAGCGCGGCCACCGTCCAGAAATACTTGACCGTCGCCAGCTGCGACGGCGTCGCCCGGTAGCCGAGCAGGGGGTCGCCCGTCGGGATGGTGCCGAGCGGTTCGTCCTCGCGCCGCCCGGCGTAGTACCACACCATCGCGGCAATGCCGGCGAGCAGCAGGATGATGCTCACGCCCGTCCAGACCACCGCCTCGCCGGTGGGCACGTTGCCGACCAGCGGCTCGTGCGGCCAGTTGCTCGTGTAGGTGATCGTCTCGCCCGGACGGTTGGTCGAGGCCGCCCAGGCGGTCCAGAAGAAGAACGCCGCCAGCTGGCGAAGCTTCCCGGGATCGCTGAGCGCACCAGGCGGGATCGCGTACTCTTCGCGGCCATCGCGGAAGACGCCGGCGAAGTGCTCGGTGTTCGCCTCGAACGCGCGGGCGCGCACCTCGTCGATCTCGAGCACGCCGGTGGCCGGGTCGTAGGTGTTGCGGCGGATCATCACCTGCAGGCGCCGCTGCAGCTGCCCCTGCTGCTCGGGCGACAGGGCCGCGTACTCGCCGCCGAACTCGGCGCGGCTCCACTCGTCGAGGATGAACACCGCCTCGCGGTGCAGCCAGTCGGCCGTCCAGTCGGGGGCCACGTAGCTGCCGTGGCCCCAGATCGAGCCCACCTCCATCCCGCCCATCGACTGCCACACGTTCTGGCCGGCGTGGATGGCCCCTTCGGGGATGACGACCGCTCCGCCGGAGGTCACCACCCTCGCGGGCACCGGCGGAACCTGCTGGTAGATCCGGAAGCCCACCCAGCCGAGCACCGCGAACGAGATGACAACGACCGCCGTGAACGCCAACCAGAGCTTCCGCATTGAATCGCCCTCCGAACCGCACACAGGCGGGAGGCCTGTGCCACTGGCTGTCAGCTCACAGGCGAAACGCCCGTGCGACTAGCCACCACGGTCACTGATGACAGGCGGGACACCCGTACGACGCGCATTGCAAGCCACGGGCCCCGCGCCTACTCCTGCTCGAGAACGAGAGCGCGCGGGAACAGGATGTTGTTCTCGAGGTGCACGTGGCGGTGCAGATCGGCCTCGAACGCCTCCAGCTCCTTGTAGGCGACCTGGTAGGTCGTGCACGCATCCTCGGGCGGGGTGTAGCCGCCGCTGAGCTCGCGGATGGCCGCCATCGTGTCGCCGGCCGACTGGTGCTCGGCCTCCATCATCCGGATCGGGTTGGCGATCGAGCCGAACGGCGCCCGCGGCGCCGGCGCCCCGTCGCGCTTCGCCGCGGCGAGCGCCTTGATGTACGGGAAGAGCACGCGCTCTTCCTTGGCCATGTGGCTCGTCATCTCGGCGGCAATCTCGTCGAAGCGCGCCGCGATCTCGATCGTCTCGGGGTGCCGCTCGCCGTGCACCGAGGCCACCTTCCGCGTGTGGGCGCCAATCGTCCCGATCGCCAACCGCACGTACCCGTGGTGGTTGGCCACGATGTAGTCGGCCAGGAGGTCGAGGTCCCACGCGTTCACGCGCGGCTGGTCGCTCGCCGAGGCGAGGGCCTGCTCGAGGTCGGCGGTGACGACACGGACGTCGACTCCCTTCTCGCGGCACGCCTCGCCCACGGACCGGTTGCCCCCGCAACAGAAGTCGAGACCGTGCTTCTGAAACACGGCCGCGGCACGGTAGTCGTCGGCAACGATCTCACGGATGGTGGTGGTGGTATCGAACATGGGAGCTCCTTGCTGTTCTCTTCCCCGTCGTTGTCACGGGCTCGCCCGCCTCGACTCCTCCGGCCGGGCGTGCCAGATCACTTTGCCGTCCTCGATACGAAGCAGGCCCTTCTGCTCCATCGCCTTCACCGTGCGGACAACGGTCTCGACCCGCAGGCCGGTCATGTCCGCCAGCTGCTGCCGGGTGAGCGGGACCCGGTACGGCTCGTCCGGGTTCGGCGCCTGGGTCGAGCGGAAGTACTCGATCAGCGTCGCCAGGCGATGCTCTGCCTCCTCGACGGCAATCTCGGCAAGCATCATCGACTTGTAGATGAGGCGCTCGCTCAGCGCGCGCGTCAGCGCGAGATGGATGTCGGGGTGCTCGGCGAGCAGCGCCAGGAACCGCGCACGCGGGCAGCACCACACCGTGCTCGGCTCGACGGCCACCGCCGAGGCCGGGTAGGCCCCTTCCGCGAAGAACGGCGGCTCGCCCAGGCTCTGGCCGTCGGTGAACATCCCCTGCACGAACTCCCGTCCCTGCTCGGTGGTGCTCACCATCTTCACCTTGCCGCGCTGCACCTGGTAGAAGCTCGCCGCCATCGCCCCCTGCTCGAACAGCATCTCGCCCCGCGAGAGCCGCACCAGCGTCGCGCCGTGCCGGCGCCAGACCTCGTCGGCAATCATCGGCCTGCTCATGAACAATACCCCTGGAACTCGGACCGTTTTATGACGTATATCAAGACATTGTACGGCGACCGCGAGCCGGCCCGGCCGTAGGGTGCGGTTCGAGCCAAAGCCGGCGCCCCGTGACAGGAGCCCCCACATGCCCACGAGAGCCCGATGCTTCGTGCCGGCGTCCGTCCTGACGCTCGCGATCGTGCTGCCGGCCACGGCACAGCATCCGCCCGCCCACCCGTTCCCCGCCGCAAAACCCGAGCGCCTCGCGGCAGCCGGCACCGCCGCGCGCGGCGCTCAGCTCGTCATGCTGGGCGGGTGCCACGACTGCCACACCCCGAAGAACCAGGACGGCTCGATTGACTTCTCGAAGTCGTTCATGGGGCACCCCGAGAACGCTCCGCTCGCACCGCAGGTCGTCGGCGGCGTGTCGACCAACATGCTGCTCACGGCCTGGCGCGGACCGTGGGGCGTGACCCTGGCGCGCAACCTCACACCGGACAAGGAGACCGGCATCGGATCGTGGACGCTCGCCGACTTCAAGAAGACGATCCGGACGGGCGTCAACCCGAAGGGCGAGGCGATTCGCCCCCCGATGCCGATCGCGAACCTGCAAAACCTTCCCGAATCGGACATCGAGGCGATCTTCCGCCACCTGGTGACGCTCAAGCCGATCCGCAACAACGTGGGACGAGTGGAGGGGGGCAAGGCCGGAGGGAACGGGGGCACCTAGCACCGTTCAGGCCGCGCCGTTCGGCGAACCGGCCTTACCGCAGGGTGAGGACGGCGGCGGTTTCGTGCATCGCGAGGAAGCCGCCGTGGAGTTCTGCGATGCGGGCCGCGGCGGCGACCCCGACCGACGCGGTGGCCCCCCCGGGGCGCTCGGTCCAGTCCGGGTCGAGAAACGCCGCGGCCACCGCGTCGGGCAGCACGCACGCTTCCGGCGCCACGACGACGCGCCCGCCATCGGGGCGGCCGGGCTCGGCCCCGAGACGCACCCGGCGGCCCCCGGCCTGCTCCACCACGGCCTGCATCGCGCAGACCAGGCCCGATACGGCAACCGAGAGCAGCGCCTCGTCACCGGTCACCGGCGCGGGAGCACTCAACCGGATGTCCACCTCCACGCCCGACAGCTGGCGCTCCGGCTCCATCGACGCGGCAACCCGGCGCACGAGCGATCGCAGGTCGAGCGGCACCCGCGAAGGCGACGGCGACCCGGTGAGAACCGCGAGGGCCTGGGCCAGCCACGCGGCCCGGTTGACTTCGGCCCGGATCAGGCCGAAGGCGACCCGCTCGCGCACCGGCCGCTCGCGTTCACCGAACAGGTGCAGGCAGGCGCTGATCGCCCCCAGGTGCTCCATCAACTCGGGATAGCCGGCCTGAACCAGCGGCGATCCCTCTGGGAGCGGCTGCGGGGCGGGCGCTTGTGGCGCCGGCATGTGCCCGATGTTTGCCGCCTCGGCCAGGTCGCGACAGGTCGTATCGTCGCCGGTCCGGATCAGGCAGGGAACCGCCTCCAGCCCCGCCGCCATGGCGGCCGCGAGCCGGCGGGAGCCGGCAATCAGCTGGTAGCGTCCCTCGTGCCGGCGCACGATGAGCGGCTGCAGGATGCCGTGACGCGCGATCGAGCGGACCAGCGGCTCGAGGTTTCCCGAGGTGGGGTGCGGCCCGTCGATGCGCCCGACCGGGATCAGCTCGAGCGGCTCGCCGACCCGCCGCGTGACGAACTGTTCGACGTAGTGCGCATCGGCCCGCATGCGGTAGCCGGGGGGCAGGCCCTCGCGCGCGCGCGGCGGCTCTTCGGGCTCAGGTTCCTCGTCAACCGGCTCGTCGGCGTCCTGGGGAGCAGTGTCCTCGGGGCATTCGCTGCGAAGCGGGGGCTGGAAGGGATCTGCCATCGGCATGTGCGACACGAGCGTCGAGAATAGCTGAACCGTTACGCGAGAACAAGGGCCATGCGGCGTGCCCCGCGGCTCATCGCGCGAGCGTGACGATCTCCCGCACCGTCTTCAGGTCGAACTTCGGCTTGCGGTCGTACGTCATCAGGCCGTTGACCTCCTGCTCGACGTCGGTGAGCTGCGTGTAGCACAGCCCGGCGAATTTCAGGCGGGCGATGGCCTCGTACAGGCCGCGCATCCGCTCGAGGGCCGCCTCGGGGGTCTTCTCCACGCCCGAGTATCCCCACGCCTGCTTCGGCACCTGGTGGCCGGGTGGAATGAAGGCAATGCCGCCGAACTCGGAGAGGTAGACCGGCGAGCCGTTGTACTGGTAGCCGGGCGCCAGCGCCGGCAGCGCGTTGTCGGGCACGTCCGCGCCGGGCTTGCCCACGTCCTGGTACTTCTCGAACAGGATGTCGCCGCTCCTCGCGTAGTCGTGGATCGCGAACAGGTCGGTCTGGTCGGTGTGCTCCCACCCCTCGTTGTCGATCACCGGCCGCGTGCCGTCGAGCGAGTGCGTCAGCTGGTAGAGCGACTTCAGGTGGGCCTGCTGCCTGGGGTCGGACAGGTCGGGGGTCCCCCAGCTCTCGTTGATCGGCGCCCAGACGACGACCGAGGGGCTGTTGATGTCGCGTTCGACGGCCTCGATCCACTCGCGCGTGAACCGGGCCGCGTAGTCCTCGTCGTAGACGTACGCGTTGGCCATCTCGCCCGACACCAGCAGTCCCATCCGGTCGGCCCAGTAGATGAACCGCGGGTCCTCCACCTTCTGGTGCTTGCGTGCGCCGTTGAACCCCATTTCCTTCGTCATCCGGATGTCGTATTGGATCGCCTCGTCGCTCGGCGGCGTCAGCAGCGATTCGGGCCAGTACCCCTGGTCGAGCATCATCCGCAGGTAGGTGGCATCTCCGTTCAGCGTCACGCGCCCCTGCCGCACGCCCACGCTCCGGATGCCGAAGTAGGACGACACGCGGTCGATGACCCGGCCGCCCGACACCAGCTCGTACACCACGTCGTACAGGTTGGGCGAGCCGGGCGACCACAGGCGGGGCTCCCGCACGGCCACCGCCACCGACGCGCGCCCGGCCACCACAGGCCCGGTGCCGGAGGCGACCACCTGGTCCTTCAGCTTCACCGTCGCCCGCAGTTCGAGGTTGTCAACCGGCCTCGCCACGCGCAGGTCCATCCGGACGGTGCCGTCGAGCGAGGTCCGCACGCGCGGCCGCTCGAGGTAGCTCGTCCCCGCCGCCTCGAGCCAGACGGTCTGCCAGATGCCGGTCGTGCGCGTGTAGAAGATCCCCGACGATTGCACCTGCCAGTACTGCTTCCCCCTGGGGATCGTCCGATCGGTCGGCGGGTCCTCCGCGCGAACCGTGATGACGTTCTCACCCGGCTTCAAAAGGGAGGTCACGTCGAACCCGAAGGGGGTGTTGCCGCCCTCGTGCGAACCGGCCAGCCGTCCGTTCACCCAGACCAGGGCGCGGTAGTCCACGGCGCCGAAGTTGAGCAGCACGCGGCGGCCCTGCCACGCCGGCGGGACACTCACCGTGCGCCGGTACCAGACCCACGGGTGGAACGACACGTCGCCGATGCCGCTCGCGCGGCTCTCGAAGCAGAAGGGAACCGTGATCGTACGGCTGAATTTCCGATCGCTGGACGCCCATCCTTCGTCGAGGCCGACGTTCTGGTCGTCGAACTCGAACTCCCACGGGCCGTTCAGGTTGAGCCACTCGGCCCGCTCGAACTGCGGGCGCGGGTACTCCGGGCGCGGCACCGCCCGCTGCGCGGGAACGGCGACCGACAGGGCGAACAGGCACAACAGGATCAGGACGGCGCGTCTCACGTGGCTCCTCCGAGAGAAAAGGGACGCCGGGATGCTATCAGGTTGACCGGCGAATCCCAATTCCATCCCGAAACCCGAATCCTAGCCAGCCTCGCGCATCCCGAATCCCGACTCCCGATTCCTGATTCCCGAATCCCGAATCCTGACTCCCGATTCCCGAATCCTGGATTCTCCTGCGGTAGAATCATCCCCGCCCCTGGCCGGCCCCCGTGACGAGTCCCGCCGACAGCGGCCCCTGCCGTAGCGGCTTCTCCGTTCGGAACAACACGTGCTCGCACTGCTCTGCCTGTTGCTCCACGTCCAGCAACCCGCGCTCGCCGAGAGTACGCCGCCACCCGCCCCGGCCATCCAGGGCAGCGGCGCCCCCTCGGTGCCCATCCCGCGGATCGACGCAACGGTGACGATCGACGGCCACCTCGACGAGGAGCCCTGGGCGTCGGCCGCACGCCTCGACGGGTTCTGGCAGTACCGCCCCGTGGACGGCAGGCCGGCCGAGGAGCGGACCGAGGTGCTCGTGTGGTACTCGCCGACCGCGCTCCACCTCGGGGTCATCGCCTACGACCGCGAGCCGGGCACGATCCGCGCGACGGTCGCCGACCGCGACAACCTGACGCGCGACGACACCGTCACGTTCTACCTCGACACCTTCTACGATCGCCGCCGGGCATTCTTCTTCACGGTGAACCCGCTGGGCGCGCAGGAGGACGGCGTCCAGACCGAAGGGGCGTTCAACGCGGGAACGATGTACGGAGGGACGAGCGACAAGAACCCCGACTACCAGTGGGATTCAAAGGGCCGGCTCACCGACACCGGCTATGTCGTCGAGGTCCGGATCCCGTTCAAGAGCCTGCGGTACCAGGGGAGCGGCCCGCAGCGCTGGGGGTTCAACGTGCAGCGCAAGGTGCAGCGCACGGGCTACGAGGACACCTGGACCGACGTCAGGCGGGCCAGTTCGAGCTTCCTGGCCCAGGCGGGCACCCTCGAAGGGCTCCATGACCTCAAGCGCGGCGTGGTGACCGAGGTACAGCCCTTCGTGACGACGGCCAACAACGGCGCCGTCGGGGAGAACGGCCTCTTCGAGCGCGGTGCCACCGAGTTCAACCCCGGCGCCAACCTTCGGCTTGGCTTCACCAACGTGTCGTTCGACGCCACGGTCAACCCCGACTTCAGCCAGGTCGAGTCGGATGCCACCCAGGTCACCGCCAACGAGCGGTTCGCGTTGTACTACGCCGAGAAGCGGCCGTTCTTCCTCGAGGGGATCGAGTTGTTCTCGACGCCCAACCAGCTGGTCTACACCCGCCAGGTCGCCAACCCGATTGTCGGGGGGAAGTTCACCGGCAAGTTCGGCCGGACCGGTGTTGCGTACCTGAGCGTGAAGGAGAAAGAGTCCGACGGAGGGGCGCTCTTCAACGTTGCCCGGCTCCGCCGCGACGTCGGTGGCAACTCGCTGGTGGGCCTCACCTACACCGACCGGACGGCCGGCAGCCAGTTCAACCGCGTGCTGGCCGCCGACAGCCGGATTGTCTTCAAGAAGCTGTACTACGTGATGGGCCAGGTCGGACAGTCCTGGACCGACCACGGCGGCGAGACCCGGGGCGCGCCGATCTGGCACGCCGAGTTCGATCGCACCGGGCGCGCGTGGGGCTTCAACTACAGGCTGACCGGCCTCGGCCGCGGCTTTGCCGCCGAGTCGGGCTACGTGCCGCGCAGCGACATCGTCGAGTTCAACGCGTCCAACCGCTTTTCTCTCTACGGAGGCCGGGGGGCGTTCATCGAGCAGTTCACGACGTTCTTCGGCCCGGAGCGGATCTGGAAGTACGCCGACTTCGGCCACAGGGCCGCGCTCGAGGGAGAGTATCGCGTCAACACGTCGGTGAACGTGCGAGGCGGCTGGAGCGCGCGCGCCACGCTGGCCCGCTCGTTCGCCCGGTTCGATCCCGAGGACTACACGTCCTACCAGGTGCTCGGACCGCTCGGCCCGATCCCTTACCGCACGATCGAGAAGGTGGACGGGCTGTTCAGGCGCTCGCTGACGCTGACGAGTCCCACGTTCCAGGGCTTCAACGCCAGCCTCGAGGCCGGCCGCTCGGAGGTCCCGATCTTCGCGGAGGCTTCGGAGGGGCGCGAGACGGAGATCCAGCTGACGCTCGGCCTGAGGCCCACCCAGTCGCTGCGGATCGAGGGGACGCAGGTGTACGCGCGCATCACGCGGGCGCGTGACGGCAGCGAGTTCGCCCGGACGATCATCCCCAGAGTGAAGGTCGAGTACCAGCCGACGCGGGCGCTGTTCTTCCGCGTGGTGAGCGAGTACCAGTCGGAACGCCAGGCGGCGCTCCTTGATCCGCTGGGGCGCTCCCTGTTCGTGCGGGGGCGGCTGGCCGGCCCCGTGCGCGAGAACGGCATGCGGACCGACTTCCTGCTGTCGTACGAGCCGACGCCGGGCACCGTCGCCTTCTTCGGCTACGGCAGCACGCTCGAAACCGAGCGCCAGCTCACGCTCCGCGGCCTCCGGCGGCAGAGCGACGGTTTCTTCGTGAAGCTGGCATACCTGTTCCGGCGATAGGGCTGGCGCGGCCCCGCGCTCACCTACTGCCCGGCGGACTGCCCGGCCAGCACGGAAAGCGCCCAGAGCGGTTCGCGGCCGCGGTTGGCGATCGAGTAGCTCACACCTCGTGGTACCAGGACGAGCGAGCCGGTCTCGATCTCGTAGATGCGGCCCTTGCTGTTCACCTGGGCCTTGCCGTTGATCACGTAGAGCACCTCGTCTGCAGTCGGGTTGGTGCGCCCCTCGATCGTG
>JARKSS010000196.1 GCA_029974175.1 Vicinamibacterales bacterium | reverse complement strand
GGCGAGACCGACGAAGGATACCGGCTTGCCAGCGTCTCGAGCGTGGCCGGGCGGTCCACTTCCACCACCCGCACGCGGTTCGGCTGCACGTCGAGGACCGAGCGGTCGGTCTCGCGGGCAAAGCTGCCGATCGACTGGGCGAGGGCATCGCTGTAGGAACCCCACCGCGACTCAGGGGTGTATCCCAGGACCTGGTAGACCCGGTTGCCGTACTCGATCCAGGCGGCAATACCCTGGACGATGGTCTGATCGGACTGGGCCCGGAAGACGTACGAGACGGCCGGGAAGCCGCCAATCTGCTGGCGCCACGCCTGTCCGGCCTGGACCCCCTCCTGCGAGAAGAACTGCCGCGCGGCCTGCTGCGCGCTCGGGGCGCTGGCCAGCTGCAGGACGATCATCGCGTCCTCGTTGGGGCTCACGGCGCCGACGGCCTGTTTCTGGTTGCTCCCCTTCCAACCCGACGGGAAGTTGATGCGGAACGCCAGGTCGGGGTGGTGGAACGTCGCCTGCCGGAAGAACCCCTCGCGCGGGTTGTCGCCGAACACCATGCCGTCCAGGCGCCGCAGGTACCCGTCGCGGTTCACCGCCAGGCGGGAAGGATCGGCCTTGACCGCCGCCGCCGCGCGCGCCGCCCACGCCTCGCGGTTCTCGGGGTTCGGGTGGCTCGAGAGCCACTGTGGCAGCCGGCCGCCGCCCGCCTGCTGGCTGACCCCCTCGAGCATCCGGAAGACGTTGACCATCTCGCGTGGGTCGTAGCCGGCCGCCATCATGTACTTGAGCGCCAGCTCGTCCGACTGCGATTCGTCGGCACGGCTGAACGACAGGAACAGAATGCCGAGGCCCGACTGTGCCAGGTTCCCGAACTGGGCGACCCTCGGCGACAGCACCATGCCGGCCACCAGCCCGATCTGCGCCAGCTGCTGCTTGCTCATCTGGTTGACCGAGTGGCGGGCGGTGACGTGCCCGATCTCGTGGCCGAGGATCGTCACCAGCTCGGCCTCCGAGTTGAGGTGGGTCATGATGCCGCGCGTGACGTAGATGAACCCGCCGGGCAGCGCGAACGCGTTGACGGCGGCGTCATCGACGACGCGGAAGGTCCAGGGCAGCCCGGGCCGCTCGGTCCTGGCGGCGATGCGGGAGCCCAGGTCCTGCAGGTACTGCTGCAGGCGGTCGTCGGGGTAGAGCCCGTAGGCCGCGACGATCTCCTTGTCGGCCTCGCGCCCCATCGCGATTTCCTGCGACTCGCTGATCAGCGCCAGCTCGCGCTTGCCGGTGACGGGGTTGGTGGCGCACGCGCCGGCTGCCAGGGCTGAGAGGATGGCGATCAGCGCCAGCCGCGAGATATCCGGCTTCATCATGGCTGTTCTCCCAGAGTCATCATTGTATGACCTCTCAGCCGTATGAGCGCCCCTGGCCCGCACGATCGCCTCCATCACCTTTCCCGATAGATCACCGCTTCCTGGATGACGATGGCCTTGCCCTTCGATCGCGGGTCGGCATCGTCGCGGGTGACGATGCGCAGCGTGTGAGGACCCTGCGCAAGCCCGTAGGTGTGCCACAAGGCGTTGTCGTGGGTGCGCTCGACGATGAAGGCGTCGGCGGGGTGGACGGGCGAGCCGTCGAGGAAGACGTCGGCGCGGCCTCCGTCCTGCGTGAGGTCGCCGATGATGGCCACCGCGGCGCCCGTGAAGGTGAGCACCGCTTCGGCGCCGGCGCCGCTCGCCCGCATCCGCACCCGCCCGCCGGCCTCGGGCCCGCCAATCCTGGTGAACCCCTTGAACGTCCAGGCCGTGTCCTCGATGCCCAGGCGCCGATCGGGGATGCCCATGTCCCATTGTTCGAACGGTGCGGCCTCTGGGGTCTGGACCGGGATGATGACCTCGGTGTCGGTCACCTTCCCGCCGGCCCGCCGTACCAGCTGCAGCGCCCGCTCGAGCGTCGAGCGCGAGATGTCGTTGAACGACGAGCGGGTGAAGTCGAACTTCTCGTCCGCGATGGCGGGGATGCCGCCCTTCCACTCGCCGGGGATGCGCGAGTAGCCGAGCATCACGCCGAGGATGCCGCCCGCCGTCGAGGGGTTGCAGTCGGAGTCCTGGCCGGCGCGGGTCGAGATCTCGAGCGTGCGCGCGAAGTCGCCCTTGCCGTACAGCAGTCCCAGCGCCACGTAGGCGCCGTTGATCTTCGCGTCGATGTTGAAGGGCCGCAGGGCGCCGTCGGGGCAGCTGTCGTTGCGGTCCCACGTGTCCTGGATCAGCTGCCACGTCTTCTTCCAGTCGTCCGGGTTCTCCTCGGCCCAGCCCAGGACGTCGCGGATGATGCGGGCGTAGGCGCTCTTGGGCGGCAGGCAGGCCAGTCCCTGTTCGACGACCTTCCGCACGTCGTTCTCGAAGAAGGCGGCCGTGTACATGCCGTTGACGAAGATGCCGCCGTACAGCCCGTCGCCGTGGTTCATGACCCGGCCGACCCGCTCGGAGTACTTGTTCGACTCGCGTGGCAGGCCCGGGCTCATCAGGCCGATGAAGTCGGCCTCGATCTGGAAGTCGATGTCGCTGGCGTGGATGTTGTACTTCGGGTGGCCCGACATCGGTGCCTTGATCCCGAGGTTGAGCAGTCGCCGGGCGGCGGCGTTGGCGTGCCACAGCTGGTACTGGCTGTCCTTGAACGCCTCGCCGTACTGTTCGACGGTGGCGTCGAACCCGAGCCGGTCCATCGTCTCGGCCAGCGTCATGCCGACGTAGAGGTCGTCCTGCCGCAGCGCGTTCGACACCCGCTCGGGAGACCACTCGATCTCGCCCTCGAAGATCCGGCCGTTCGACTGGAACTCGGTCGGTGCGCCGTACGACACGCCGATCATCTTGCCCGCCCAGCCGCCGCGGATCTTGTCCTCGAGCGCCGCGCGCGTGATCGGGCGGGTCGGAGCCGGCTGTGCCGGCGCCATGGCGGCAAGCAAGCCGAACACGAGCATGAGGGTGACGTATCGCACCTGGTTACCTCCCGGGGGGTAGTCCTTCCTACTTTGCCGGATTCGCGCCCTTCGTGCGCAGCCTGATCGCGTAGAGCCCCTTGCTGGCCGTGATGAACAGCGTCCGGTGGTCGCGGCCGCCGAAGCTGACGTTGGCGGTCCAGGCTTCGGGGACGTCGATCTGTTCAACCTTCTCCCCGCTCGCATCGAATACCGAGACGCCCTTGCCGGTCAGGTAGAGGCGCCCCTCGGTGTCGAGCGTCATCCCGTCGGAGCCCTGCTCGCAGTGCAGCCGCTGGTTCGCCAGGCTGCCGTCGGGCTGGATGTCGAACGCGTACGTCTTGTTGCCGCGGATGTCGGCGAGGAAGAGTGTCTTGCCATCGGGCGTGCCGATGATGCCGTTGGGCTTCACGAGGCCGGTGGTGACGCGCCGGAGGGTCTTGCGGTCGGGCGAGAGGAAGTACACCTGCTCGGTGTCCTGGGGCTGCGTGTCGTGCGTCCACCAGTCACGCTTGTAGAACGGGTCGGTGAAGTAGATGCCGCCGTTCGGGCTGGCCCACACGTCGTTCGGGCCGTTGAACGGCTTGCCCTCGAACTCGCGCGCCAGCACCGTCCGGGTGCCGTCGGGCGCGATCGACCACAGCTCCATCTTCTCGTCGGCGCAGACGAGCAGGTGGCCGCGCGGGTCGAAGTACATCCCGTTGGCCCGCCCGGCCGGCTGCATGAAGGTCTCGAGCCGGCCCTCGACGGTCCACTTCAGGATCCGGTTGTTCGGCTGGTCCGTGAAGAAGACGTTGCCGTTCGCGTCGGCCGTCGGCCCCTCGGTGAACGCAAGGCCGTCAGCCAGCTTCTCCAGTGTCGCGCCGGGCGCGATGACGCTCATGCCCTCCCCCTGCGGCGCCGATACCTGCGCCCCGCCCGGCAGGGGCAGGGTGAGAAGAAATCCCGCGATGGTTGCGGCCAGCACGTGATGCAGCCCGTCCATGGCATCCACCTTATCCCATCGGGGGCCACGCCGTGATTGTTGCGCGGGGGCGCCTCGTTGTATTGTGCCCTTCATGAAGCTTCAGCGCCGCGAGTTCCTGCACCGCGCCGCCCTGGGAGCGGGCGGCCTGCTCGTTGCCGGCAGTGGCCTTGCCGCCAATGGCGCCGACGCCAGTGGCGCCGGCCTTTCGGCCACTCGCGCCGGCCTCCGTGCCGGCGAGACCTTCTTCGACCCGTACGAACTGGTGCCGCTGGGGAAGACCGGCCTGCGCGTGTCGCGGTTCTGCCTGGGCACGGGGATGCGGGGCGGCAACCGCCAGTCGAACCACACGCGGATGGGCAAGGCTGCCCTCGAGCGGCTGATCCGCGAGAGCTTCGACCGCGGGACCCGTCTCTTCGACCTGGCCGACCTGTACGGCACGCATCCCTACGTGGTTCCGGCCCTCAAGGGTATCCCGCGCGACCGCTACCAGATCGTCTCGAAGGTCTGGTTCATGCGCGGCGGGCTTCCCGAGGGCGAGCGCCCGTCGGCCGACGTCACGATCGCCCGGTTCCTCAAGGAGCTGGGAACCGATCACATCGACCTCGTGCTGCTGCACTGCGTCACGTCGCCGACCTGGCCCGACGACCTGCGCCGCCAGATGGACCAGCTTTCCGAGCGAAAGCTGAAGGGGGACATCGGCGCGCTCGGCGTCTCGTGCCACTCGCTGGCGGCCCTCGAGGCGGCGGCCGCCGAGCCGTGGGTCGAGTCGGTGCACGCACGCATCAACCCCTTCGGGATGAGCATGGACGGCCCGCCCGAGAAGGTGGCGCCCGTGCTCAAGAAGATCCACGACGCCGGCAAGGGGGTCGTCGGGATGAAGATCGTCGGCGAGGGCCGCCTGCGCGACGATCCCGAGCGGCGGGCCGAGTCTGTGCGCTTCGCCCTCACCCTCGGCTGCGTCGACGTCTTGAACGTCGGCTGCGAAAGCATCGCCGAAGTGGACGACCTGGCGGCCATGGTTCGCCGCGTCGCCGCCTGACTCGAGCCGGACCCCCGTCTCAGCGGGCCCCGGCGGGGGTCCACACCCGGAACTCGCCGCTGCAGTGCAGCAGTCCCATCAGGTACCACAGGCCGTCGTAGTAGCGGTACCGGCCCGTGGGGATCTCGGCGTTCCAGAGCGCTTCGACGAACCGCCGCGCCCGGGGCTGCGTGGCCGCCAGGCTTGCGATCGCGTTGGTTGCGACGAGCGCGGTTGAATGGTTCGCCTCGAGCTGGACCGAGCCGTCGAGCGTCCAGCGGTTCCCGTACGAGTCGAGGCCCTTCGACTCGAAGAACGCCTGGATCCGGTCGCTCAACTCGCGCTCGCGCGGGTCGGCCGCCCACCACGACCAGTCCACCGACCAGTTCGCGGCCGTTCGCCAGGCGTCGGGACCGAAGGTGCCCGACCGCGGGTTGAAGCTCGAGGTGACCGGCGTGCCGTCGAAATGCGCGTACTCGGGCGCCAGCCCGGTCGCCGGGTGCGTCACCTTCTGGAAGAAGTCGCGGCTGACGCGCGCCGCCTCGGCCCAGAACGCCCGGTCGGCCTCGGGGCCCCACCGCGCCCACAGCTCGTAGAACGCCGGCAGGTGATACGAGGGATCGGTGTGGTCGGGCCGCCGGTTGTCGGGCGTGAACCGCACCATCTTGTGCTCGAGGTTGAACTGCGCGCCGTCGGTCTCGACCCGGTCGCGCCGGCTCGCCCATGGCCCCGTGATGACGCCGCGGTTCTTGATGTCCGAGAGAAGCCGGTCGGCCACCGCGCGGTAGGCGTAGATCCCCTGGCCGTCGCCCCACCGCGCCGAGGCGAAGTACAGCGCCATGACGTAGTACTCCTCGCCGTCGGGCGCCGGCGACTCGCTGTTCGGCGTACCGTCGGTCTTCATCGACCACGAGAAGTAGCCGTAGGCCGGGTGCGCCGGGTCGTCGTGGTACATGTAGGTCCGCGACCAGTTCCACAGCGCGTCGAACTCGGCCTTCTTGTCGAGCTGCACCGCGATCATCATCCCGTACGACATTCCCTCGCTCCGGACGTCGCGGTTGTTGATGTCGCTCACGTATGCGAGCCGGCCGTTCGCGTTCTCTCCCGCCCAGTAGAAGACCGCCTCGGTGTCGGGATTGCCGTGGAACAGCTGGTTGAAGGCCTTGTCGATCTTTTCGCGGATGGCCTCGCCTGAGTAGCCCGCCTCCCGGAACAGGTTCCGGTATCGGCCGGCTGCGAACGCTCCCTGCGTTCCCGGCGGCGGCACGACCCGGCGCTCGGCCTGCGCCTGCGTCTCCCACGCGGGGACCGCAGGCTGCGCAGGCACGCTCGAAGTGGAAAACAGCAGCACCAGCGGGAGCAGGTACGTCACGGGCAGCATGGGAACTCCTCATCGGTCACAGGCGGGGCGCCTGTGCCACTGCGCTACTGGACCGAGCTGAACACGCTGTAGGCGCCGGGCCGCAGGTAGATGTCGTACACGGTCCGGTCGCCGCGCGGCTGTCCGGTCAGCTCACGTCCCGTGACCAGCTCGCGCAGCTTCGCCACCCGTCCGTCGGTGACGACCCGCGCCATGCCGCCGGTCCCCTCGCGGAACGACTCGACGATGAAGGTGCCGTTGTCGTAGAGGAAGAGAGCGATCTGCCCGGGGCCCTCCAGGCGCACCGGCATGTCGCGGCAGATGACGCTCCGGATGGTGTCGAGCACCTCCGCCGGCAGGCTGTACAGGTCGCCCTGCGCCTGCGGGATGACCAGCACGTTGAGCACCCCCTTCGAGTACTTCGCCGAGTGCAGCACCGGCGTGCCCGTCGTGCGCGTGGCCGATGTCAGCGCGCTCACCACCTCCCACGAGTCGTTGGTGAAGTACCGGATCTCGGGCAGCAGGATGTCGGCGCCGGCGCGCGCGCTCACCCCGCGGCCGAAGAACTCGCGCGCGGCCACCGTCCGGCCCGTGTACTCCAGCTCGACGATGTCCTCGATCCCCTTGCCCTGCAGCGCCTTCAGCAGGCCCGAGGTGATGACGACGGTGCGGCCGTTCTGCAGCTGCCGCTTGATGCGCGCCACGATGGCCGGGTCGTGGCTGGCCGCCTCGGTGAGGAGCACGGTGTTGGCGTCCTCGGGGAACGTGGGAACCATGTCGATCGGGATGCCGATCATGCCGAGGTAGGTGGCGAGAAAGTCCTCGCCCGAGGAATGGTACGGCTTGTAGGTCTTCACCCCGATCGGGCGTCCCAGCCGCCCGGCGAAGGCGTCCACCTGCTCGAAGACGTGGCCGGCCACCCTCGCGTGCAGCGACTCGGGGACGAGCGTGCCGTCCTCCCGCCGGATCGGCTGGTACAGCTGGCGGATGTCGAAGAGCGTGATCTCGGGGGCCTTCGCGAAGAGCGTCAGCCACAGCTGCTCGGCGTAGCGATCGAGGTTGCGCAGGTTGCCGGTGTCCACCCAGCCGCCGGCATTGCCTCCCGGCTTGATGTTCTCGAAGTACCGGAAGATCGAGTACCCCAGGTGCTGCTGCAGGTGCTGGTTGTTGAACACCGGGTCGCGCGTCTCGGTGCCCGTGTAGATCTTGTCGAAGTACCGCGGCTCGGTCTCGAGGTTGAAGCCCAGGGCCTGGAAGTGGTCGTACCAGTTCGGGTACTTGATGGTGACCTTGACCTTCGGGTTGACCGCGCGGGCCGGCTCCATCACGAGCGACCGGCCGGCCTCGTCCATCAGCTTCAGCCGGAAGTCGGTCCAGCTCGCCTCGCCCTTCGCCTTGATGCACAGGTCGCACTTGCAGCTGGTGAAGAAGAAGTCGTCGAGGATGAACTCGTCGAAGTTCTTCGCGGTGAACTCCACCACCTCGCGCAGCATCCGGCGGTGCTCGGGGTTCGAGTAGCAGTAGGTCTCGAACTGGTTCGCCTCGTTGATGGTGATCGTGATGCCCCCGGCCACCTTGACGCCCTTGCTCTTGAAGAACGCCTTGGCGCGATCGAGTGTCTCCTGGTCGGCGACCACCGTGTCGCGGTGCGTCTCGAGGTAGACCTTGTCCACCTTCACGTGCGGCGAGATGGCCGCCCACGCGTTGTCCAGGTAGGCCGGGTCC
>JARKSS010000193.1 GCA_029974175.1 Vicinamibacterales bacterium | reverse complement strand
GTTCCACTGGCTGTGACCGCCACTTTCGCTTTTGCCCGATGTTCGCTTTCGCCTTTCGCTGTTTGTTTGCTTTCGCCCTCTACGACGGCACTGCCCGGGTCCTCAACATCTCGCGCGCGTTCGCCTTTGCGGCAGCCGAGACCGTCTCGCCGCCAATCATGCGCGCCAGCTCCTCTTCCCGGCCGGCCCTGTCGAGCCGTTCGACGCTGGTCGTCGTGCGGCCCCGGCTCACGCGTTTCTCGATCCGGTAGTGGGCGTGCCCGCATGCCGCAATCTGCGGCAGGTGCGTGATGCACAGCACCTGGTACGACTCCCCCAGCTTTCGCAGCTTCCGGCCCACCGCGTCGGCGACGCGGCCGCCGATGCCGGCATCGACCTCGTCGAAGACGAGCGTCTTCCCGGGCTCGTCGAGCGAGGCGAGGTTCTTGATGGCCAGCATCACCCGGGAGATCTCTCCGCCGGAGGCGATGCGCGCGAGGGCCCGCAGTTCTTCGCCGGGGTTCGGTGACGCGTAGAACTCTGCGAGATCGGTGCCGCGGGCCGTCCAGCGCTCGGGCCCGGCGAGGCCGTCGGCGAACCGCACCTCGAAGCGGGTGCCGCTCATCGCGAGGTCGGCGAGCTGGCGCTCGAGTGCCTTCGCGAAGCGCCCGGCGGCTTGGCGCCGGGCTTCCGACAGCGTGGCGGCGGCCCGCAGGTACCGCTCGGTGGCCGCGGCCAGGCGCTGCTCCGCCTCGGTGGCGCGCTCCCCCGCCGACCCGAGCGCCTCCACTTCCGCGCGCAACGCGCGCTGCCGCTCGAGCACGTCGTCGAGCGTCGGGCCGTGTTTGCGCTTCAGGCGCTCGAGGGCGGCCAGCCGGTCCTCGACCTCCTGCAGCCGCGCTGGCGAGGCGTCGAGGTTGGCCGCGTAGCCGCGCAGGAGCGTTGCCAGGTCCTCGAGCTGCGCCTTGATCGCGTCCCTCTGTTCGAGGTGCGGAAGGAAACGGGCGTCGAGCGTGGCCAGTTCGGCCAGCCGCTTCCAGACGTGTCCCAGCGAAGCGAGAGCGGCATCGTCACGGTCGTAGAGGAGCGCATAGCACTCGTCCGCGAGGCGGCGCACCCGCTCGGCGCTTGCGAGCAGCGTCCTGCGCGACGCGATCCAGCTCGGCGAGCTGGAACTCGACGACCTCGGTGCGCGACGCGCGCTGCCTCTCGAGCTGGCGCGCCTCGAACAGCTCGTCGCGCGCCTGGCGCATCTCCGCGAAACGGTCGGCGACTTCCGCGCGGACTCGACCCACCTCGGCGAATTGGTCGAGCAGGTCGAGGTGCGTGTCCGGGTTGAGCAGCGCCTGGTGCTCGTGCTGGCCGTGCAGGTCGATCAGGCGGCTCGCGGCCTCCCGGAGGGACGCGGCGGGCACGAGGCGGCCATCGATGAAGGCGCGGCTGCGGCCCTGGGCGGTCACCTCCCTGCCGAGGATCAGCTCGGCGCCGTCGGGGTCGTCGAAAACGGCCTGGACCGAGGCGGCATCGGCGCCCGTCCGGACCAGGTCGGGCGACGAACGGGCGCCCAGCAGCAGGCCGAGCGCCTCGACGAGGATCGACTTGCCGGCGCCGGTCTCGCCGGTCAGCACGTTCAGGCCGGGCTCGAAATCGACCGCGGCCGACTCGATGACCGCGAGGTTCCGGATTGCCAGGTGCCGCAGCATGCGGGCTCCCCGAGGGACAGGGCGAAGACGTCAGAAAGCCGGGAAATGCAATGGTATCATGCTTTTGACAGGGTTTCGCCCCCGTGCTACGCTAGGGCGAACTGCGCTGTCCCAGCGGCGCGTCCACCATGAAGCGGAGGCATGTTTGCGCACGCTTGGAGACCTGGTCCTTGCCCTCCAGGTGCAGGGCCCTGCCGCGCCCGAACCGGGTTTGGGCGGCAACGTCATCGAACTGATCCTGCGGTCGAGCCTCGCGGCCAAAGTCGTCCTCCTGATCCTCCTCGTCTTTTCCGTGGTGTCCTGGAGCATCATCCTCTACAAGCTCTGGGTGTTCCGGCGGGCCGAGCGGCACTCGTCCACCTTCCTCGATGTCTTCCGCAAGAGCAGCAAGTTCTCCGAGGTGCAGGCCGTGTGCAAGACGCTCGGGGACAGCCCGCTGGTGGGGATCTTCCAGGCGGGGTACGCGGAGCTGAACGCCCAGCTCCGGCAGCCGGTCGCCGCGGGGGCGGCCGGGGGGACGGCGGTCCGTCCCACGCTTCACAGCCTGCAGGCCGTGGACCGGGCGCTGCTGCGGGCCTCGGCGGCCGAGGTGAACAAGCTCGAGAGCCGCGTGCCGTTCCTGGCGACGACGGCGAGCATCACGCCGTTCATCGGCCTGTTCGGCACGGTGTGGGGGGTGATGATCGCCTTCGAGGGGATCGGGCGGACCTCGTCCACCAACCTGGCCGTGGTGGCCCCCGGCATCGCCGAGGCGCTGATCGCGACGGCGGCGGGGCTCTTCGCGGCGATCCCGGCCGTCTATTTCTACAACTCGCTGGCGAACCGGGTGAAGAAGCTGGCCTCGCTGATGGACGACTTCTCGCTCGAGTTCCTGAACATCGCTGAGAGGAACTTCACGTAGGCCGATGCCGAAGGTCCAGCCGATCGAGACGAACGGCGGCAGCGGGCGCGGCCGGACCCGCCGCGTGGCGTCCTCGCTGAGCGAGATCAACGTGGTGCCGCTGGTGGACGTGATGCTGGTGCTGCTGATCATCTTCATGGTCACGGCGCCGATGATGCAGCGCGGGCTCGACGTCAACCTGCCGGCGTCGCGGCGGGCGCAGCAGCTGTCCGAGGAGCGGGTGTTCGTCTCGGTGCCGTACTCGTTCCGCGAGGATCACCGCGTTCGCCTGAACAGCGACGTGGTGCGCCTCGAGATGCTGCAGGAGCGCATCCGGCAGGTGATGCAGAACCGGGCGAGCCGCGAGGTCTTCCTCCAGAGCGATGCCGGGCTCACCGTGCAGGAACTGTTCGACGTCATGGACCGGCTGAAGGCCGGCGGCGTCGAGAAGGTCGGGCTGGTGGCACGGTTGCCCGAGGAGCGGTAGCGCCGTGGACCGCGTCACGGCCATCGTGCTCGATCGGGCGCGCGAGCCGCGCAGCATGCGGCCGATGGTGGCCGCCTCGATCGCGCTGCACGTGCTGGCACTGGCGCTGCTGCTGGTCAGGCCCGACCCGTTCACGAGTGAAAACGAGGACGCCGCCCGGTCGCTGATGACGATCAGCCTCGGCAACGGCGACGGGCCCGACGCCGGAGGCATGAGGGCGCTCGGCGCCCGGCCGGTGCAGCGCACGGCGCCGCAGCCCGAACCGCTGCGG
>JARKSS010000182.1 GCA_029974175.1 Vicinamibacterales bacterium | reverse complement strand
TCCACCACCCGCTTGCGCAGGCACCGCCCGTACGCCGCAACGCCGTCCGGCCACCGCGTGGCCTGACGCCCGAAGGCCGGCGGCAGTCCACGGCCGCGCGCACCCCTTTGTGCCCTTTGTGTCCTTTGTGGTCGATCCCGTGATCGGTCGCAACATCAGAAGACGTGCCTCACGCGGACGTCGAGGGCGAACGTCTTGTCCTCGTTGCGCGAGAAGATCCACGAGAGCCGGTCGCTCTGGTCGTACTCGAGCAGGATGACCTGGTCGCTCTCGGGGGCATTCAGGCTGCGCGAGAACGTCAGGTACACCCGCTCGGAGATCCGCTTGCCGACGGTCAGCCTCGCGGTGGGTTGCACGCGCTGGTAGGGGTCGTAGAAGGACGGCGTGATCTGGAACGAGTCGAGGCCGAACACCTGCTCGACCGCGCGCGTCACGTCGCTCGAGAGCGTGCCGACGACCGCCTGCTCCAGGCGCGAGTAGCCGAGGCGCCCCTGCGTCTCGGCCCGCTGCAGGGAACCCAGCTCCGGGTCGGCAACCTGGCTGCGCCCCGGCTCGCCCCCGAAGAGCAGCGACAGGATCTCGACGGGCGGCAGCGGTGGATCGGAGGAGAACTGTGGCTCGAGCCGCTGCAGCGTGCCGATCAGGCGCAGGTCCACGTCGTAGGTCTGCCCCGGGGCGCGCACCCGCGTGCGCGCCTCGATGTCGAGCGTCGGTTCGATGCGCTGCGGGTTCAGGAACTCGATCCGCCCCGAGAGGATGTAGCGCTTCCCCTCGAACACCGCCTGTCCCCGCTCGATCTCGGTCCGGCCGAGCAGCACCGGGCGCGCGTAGTCGCCCCGCAGCGACAGGTCGCCGCTGGCGACGATCTGCATCAGGTTGCTCTCGATGCGCAGCGCCGACGGCGCGAGGACCCGCAGGTCGAACCGCAGCGGCAGCGTCCCGGCGGCGGGCCCCTCGGCGCCGCCCGAGGACGGCGGCCGGCCGGAAACCAGCTCGAGCAGGCCCGGCGTGAGGTCGAACCGCCGGCGCATCACCGCGCTCTTCACGTTGATGGTCCCGCGCACCGTCGGCGCCGAGACGGTGCCGACCAGCTGAAGGTCGGCGTCCACCACCGAGCGCACGCCCTCGGGGTAGCGCAGCTCCATGTTCTCGGCGGTCGCACTGAGCCCCAGCCGGCCAGGCGCGTAGCCGGCCATCTCGATGCTCCCGCCGAAGCGGACCGACCCGTTCGCGATCTGCGCCGTCAGGCCGTCCATCTGGATGCCGTTGCTCCCGAAGGTCACCTCCCCGTTGATCTCCTGGATCGAGTGCGGCAGGCCGAAGTAGCGGATCCGGCCGTTGCTGATCGACGCGCTGCCCGAGAAGACCGGCTTGCGGATCGACCCGCGGATCGCGGCGCTCAACTCGGCGCGCCCCGAGCTGCGGATGTCGCGGAAGTACCCCTGCAGGACGGCGAGGTTGGTGGCGCCGGTGGCCTTCACGTCGATCCGGTCCTGCCCGACGTCCACCTGGCCCGAGAGCCGCAGCTCGGTGTCCTCCCCCACCAGCGCGAACTGGTGCAGGTGCCCCACGTTCCGGTCGAACGAGAACCGCAGCGGCTGGTCGTTGCGCAGCCGGTAGTCGAACAGCCGCAGGTCGAGCGACTCGACGTCGGCCTGCACGAACAGCTGCCCGGGGTCGTAGAGCTGGCCGATCACCCGGATCGACCCGCTCGCCACGGCACGCGTGAACGGCGACAGCCGCGGCTCGAACGCGCGGACGTAGGGGTCGAGCGACGTGTCGCTGAACCGGAACGTCAGCTCGGCGTCGCCGGTCTCGTTCAGCTCCACCCGGCCGGCCCCCGACACGGCCAGGCGGGGCGAGGCAATCTCCAGCTCGGCGATCGTCAGCAGCCGGTCGCGAAACGCCAGGTGCGCCTTCGCCTGTCCGATCCCCTCGTCGCCCACGAACAGGTCGTCGATCCCGACCTGCACCTCGTAGCGCGGCGTCACGAACTCCCCTGCCCCGCTCGCCTTGAAGTGCAGCACCCCCGAGAGCGGCGCCCGCTCGTTCCGCACGGCGGCAATCGACTCCATCGGGATGTTGCGGCCGTCGGCGTTGAAGGAGTACCGCCCCTCCCAGACCACGTTGGCGGCGGCGGTGATGACGCCGGTGCCCTTGGTCATCCGCGCCCCCTCGAGGCGCACGCCGGTCCCCTCGAAGCGCAGCGGCGTGGTGGCGGCCTCGAACGGTTCGTCCCACGCGGTCCCCTCGGTCACCGTCATGTGGCCGAACCCGTAGGGCCCCTGGTAGCGGCCGTAGAGGTGGTACTCGCCGTCCACCGTGCCCTCCACCGGCCAGTCGTCCAGCTGGGACGCGTGGCGGAACTCGGCACGCGGGCGGCCGGTCACCGCGATCCGCGCGTTGATCTCCTCGCCGCCGTCGGCGCGCGGGTAGCCGAGCGAGAAGCGGCCGTTCGCCACGATCTCGCCGCCGTCCCGGACGACGCGGCCGTCGGTCACGTCCACGTAGCCGTCCTCGATCACGAGGTGCGCCCGGCCGCTGCCCCAGACGACGTCCCACGCGCGCATCTGCTCGCCGGTGAAGACCCCCTCGACCCGCGGGTCGGTGAAGTCGCCGAGCATCACCCCGCGGAATTCGCCCCAGCCGCCCACCGACACGACGCCGGTCGGCGATCCGAACGCGGTGAGGATGCACGCCAGCACGCGGTCGCTTTCCTGCCAGTCGGCGCTGCGGGCGTAGAACGGGTAGCGCGCCTGCCTGGCGTAGGCCGACCGCCCCTCGAACTCGACGTAGGTGCGCGGCGTCGAGAGGTGGCTCGGCGCCACCTCCACCCAGTCGGGGCCGAAGGTGTACTCGAACCGGCCGCCGATCGGCACCGGCCGCCGCGTGCGGGCGGGGTGCGGCTCGGGCCCGATTGGCGGCGGCTCGGCGTGGACCTCCTGCTCCCAGTCGGCCGGCTCGCGCGCCATCACCACGATTCCCTCGGGCGGCACGACCTGGATCACGCCGCCGCCGCGGTGCTGCGGCCACCCGCCACGAAGCGGCCATTCCAGGCGGTTGTGCCCGCTGGCCCGCCCCTCGAGCCGCAGGCCGCGGAAAGTGAAGAGGTCGGACAGCTGGCCGAGGTCCACCCCCTCGTACTCGACGTCGAAGCGCGCGAGCCCGGGCGTCGGCTGGCCGAGCGGCGCCATCGAGTAGGTGAAGCGCATCGGTCCGCCCTGGAACAGCGCCGAGGCGCGGGTCACCTCGAAGTGATCCGGTTCCCACACGAGCGAGCCGCGCAGGCGGGGAAACGGCAGCCGGTTCACGAAGGCAAGGGGACAGGCAAAGTCGCCCGCGAGGCGATGCCCCCCCTTGAACAAATGGAAAGTGCCCTCGAAGGTGGCCTCGCCGCGGCTGCGCCAGGTGTCGTTGGCGAAGAACACCTCGCGCATCTTCCAGAGGTCAACCCGCGAGCGGATCTGGTAGATCTGCTCGGGCCAGCGCCCCACGTCCACCCGGCCGGTGAGCCTCGAGTGCGTGCCGTCGGTGTGCAGTTCGATCGAGTCGAATTCGACGATGCCGCCCTTGATCTCGAAGGTGAAGCGGATGTCGGCCCGCATCGGCAGGTAGTCTTCCACCAGCACGCTGCCGTTGGAGGCCGACCCGCGGCCCCTGTACCGGCCGTTCACGTTTTCCACCACGACATCGAGGTTGGCCGCCGTGGTGCGCCAGGTGCCGTAGTCGTTGTAGGTGAGCTGGCCGCGCCCCGCGTGCACGTACTTGAGCGTCGTCCGGATGCGGTTGGGATCGTCCCGCTTCCCCTTCGGCCTCGGGATGTGGATGAAGTTGTTCCCACCCTCCTCGAAGTCCTCGATCAGCATCACCCATTGGTCCACCTCGATCGACTCGAGGAGGACTTCCCGCGTGCGGAAGACGCGCCACCAGGGAACGCCCACCGACACCTGGCGTGCGGTGAAGAACGGCTGGTCGCCCGGCTTCAGCCCCTCGATGAGGATCCCCTCGACCACGAAGCGGCCGCTGCCGAGGTGAATGCCGAGCCGCTCGATGTGCAGCGGCCGCTGGATCTGGCGTCCCCCGTGGACCTCGGCGAGCCGGCGCAGCGCCGGGCCCAGGTCGATGACGAGGGTGGCGGCCGCCACCAGCACGAGGATGACGACCAGGGCCACGCCCGCACGGACGACGTCGCGCACCTGCCGGCGGACGGCGAACACGATCACGCCGCCGAGCAGGACGAGGGCGACGGACCTGAGCAGGAAGCCCGCCCACACGACGACCGCTGCGAGCACCAGGGCCAGTGCCGCCTCGGGCCAGCGACGCCGAAGGATGGACAGCAGGCGGGTCACTTCGAAAGCAGCCTCGAACGCCTCACTCGAGCACGGCAAGCAGGCGGCCCGCTTCGACCAGCGCGCCCTCCTGCACGTGCACCGACGCCACGCGGCCCTGCCGTGGGGCGCGCAGCTCGTTCTCCATCTTCATCGCCTCGATGACAGCGAGGCCCTGTCCGGGGCCGACTTCGTCGCCCGGCGACACGAGCACCCTGACGATCTTGCCGGGCATCGGCGAGGTCACCTTCACCGGGCCGCCCGGGCCTCCTGACACCTGCGCGCTCCCGCGCCGGCTGCCGGCCGGCCTCACGCGCGCGGCCACGACTCCCTCGCGCAGGTGCACCTCCAGCTCGCCGGGCTCGCCACACTCGAGCAGGGCCGCCTCGTGGCTCTCGTGCCGCTCGCCCTGGACGATCAGCGACAGCGTCGCGGCGTCTACCCGGGCAACGTCCACGACGTCCACGCGGCCGTCCACCGCGATGCGGTAGCGGGGGCCCTCCCGCTCCACCGACACGCGATGCACCCGTTCGCCGATCTCGATGTCGAACAGCATCGTGGCCCAAGCACACCGTCACGCTGACACTGTCACGTCAACCACAGGCACAGAGACACCGAGACGATCGTTGATCCCCTGATCCCGTTCCCCGCGACCCGAAGCCCGACTCCCGACCCTCGACTCCTGACTCCTGACTCCCTGAATCCTGAATCCCGAATCCTGATCCCTGATCCCTGATCCCTATCCCCTCAGCGCCTCACTCCTCGCCCTGAGCGTCCAGGCGCTTGCGGCCCGGTCGCGCGGCTGGCGGGCGGCGGCTCCCGCCGCTCGCTCGTAGGCGTGGATGGCCGCGGCCAGGAGCGCGACGTGCTCGGCCGTGGCCGGGACGGTGACGAACGGGACACCGTTGCGCGCGGCCAGCTCGCGGTCGAGAAACGTCGTGTCGAAGCGCCCCGCCCGGAAGTCGTCGTTCTGGAACAGCCACCGGAAGAACGGGATGCTCGTCTTGATTCCCCGGACCTCGTACTCGCCGAGTGCACGCCCGAGCCGCTCCACCGCCTCGTCGCGGCTGCCGCCCCACGCGGTCAGCTTGGCGATGAGGGCGTCGTAATAGATCGGCACCTCGAGTCCCGGCGTCACGCCCCCGTCGTCGCGCCGGATCCCCGGCCCCCCGGGAACGCGGCCGCCGAAAACGAAGCCGGGCGACGGGAGGAAGCCGTTGTCGGGATCCTCCGCGTAGATCCGGCACTCGACCGCGTGGCCGCGGGGCGAGAGCGTCTGGGCCGGCGAGAGATCGAGGCGCTCGCCGCGGGCAATCCGAAGCTGCCAGCGCACCAGGTCAACGCCCGACACCAGCTCGGTGATCGGGTGCTCGACCTGGAGGCGCGTGTTCATCTCGAGGAAGTAGAACCGGCCCTCCTCGTCCAGCAGGAACTCGATCGTGCCGGCATTCACGTAGCCCACCGCCCGCGCGACCGCCACCGCCGCGTCGGCCAGCTGGCGCCGTGTGGCGGGTGAGACCGCCACCGAGGGCGACTCCTCGAGCACCTTCTGGTGACGGCGCTGGATCGAGCACTCGCGCTCGGTGAACGGGACGACGGTGCCCGACGCGTCGGCGAGCAGCTGGATCTCGACGTGCCGGGGCCGCTGCAGCTGACGCTCGATGTAGATGGCCGGGTCGCCGAACGAGGAGCCTGCCTCGGAACGGGCCGCACGCACGGCCGACTCCAGCCCGGCCGGGCCAGTCACCAGCCGCATCCCCTTCCCGCCGCCGCCGGCAACCGCCTTCACGAAGAGCGGGTAGCCCACCTGCCCGGCTACCGATGAGATCTCGGCATCGGTCGCCTCCGGCGGCAGGGGCTCGGTCGTCCCTGGCACGACCGGCACGCCCGCCTCGAGTGCCGCCTGCCGTGCCGAGGTCTTGCTGCCCATGCGCTCGATTGCCTCGGCGGGCGGCCCGACGAAGATCAGCCCCGCCGCGGCACAGGCGCGCGCGAATGCCGCGTTTTCCGCGAGAAAGCCATAGCCCGGGTGCACGGCGTCGGCACCGGCGCGGCGCGCCACCTCGACGAGCGCGTCGATTCGCAGGTAGCTCTCGGAAGGAGCGTTTCCGCCCAGCGGGTACGCCTCATCGGCGTAACGGACGTG
>JARKSS010000181.1 GCA_029974175.1 Vicinamibacterales bacterium | reverse complement strand
TCGATGAAGCCCAAGGTCTACGCGCCGCTGCAGGTGACCGAAGAGGAGTTCCACGAGCAGATCGAGAGGGACCGCACGGTCCGGGGCGGCACCGGGCTCGAGCGCGGGCGCGAGCGATCCTGATGGCCGAGCTGCGAACCGAAACGATGACCGTGAACATGGGGCCCCAGCACCCCAGCACGCACGGGGTGCTGCGACTGGTGCTCCAGCTCGACGGCGAGACCGTCCTGTCGGTGCAGCCCACCATCGGGTACCTGCACACCGGGATCGAGAAGACCGCCGAGGAAAAGAGATTCCAGCAGGTCATCCCGCTCGTCGAGCGGATGGACTACCTCAGCTCGCACTCCAACAGCCTCGGCTTCGCGCTCTCGGTCGAGAAGCTGCTCGGCCTCGAGATGCCGCGGCGGGTGCAGGACATCCGCGTGCTGCTCGCCGAGCTGCAGCGTCTCAACAGCCACCTGGTCTGGCTCGGTACGCACGGGATGGAACTCGGTGCCGTCTCGATCATGCTCTACACGTTCCGGGAGCGCGAGCTGCTGCTGGACGTCAACGAGCTGATTGCCGGCTTCCGGATGTTCCCGAGCTACATCCGGGTCGGCGGCCTGCGCGAAGACCTGCCGGCGGGCTTTCACGACGCGGTGGCCCGCATCCTCGACCTGCTGCCCGGAAAGATCGACGAGTACGAAGGGCTCCTCACCGGGAACGAGATTTTCCGCAAGCGCACGCGCGGCGTCGGGGTGATCAGCGCGGCCAGCGCCCTCTCGTACGGACTGGTCGGGCCGATCGCGCGCGGTTCCGGCGTTCCCTACGACGTGCGCAAGGCGTTCCCCTACTGCGGGTACGAGACCTACGAGTTCGACGTCCCGGTCGGTACGCGCGGCGACGTGTACGACCGCTACCTCGTGCGGGTCGAGGAGATGCGCCAGTCGATCCGGATCTGCCGGCAGGCGCTCGAGCGGATCCCGCCGAA
This sequence comes from Vicinamibacterales bacterium, assembly GCA_029974175.1. Lineage (GTDB taxonomy): Bacteria > Acidobacteriota > Vicinamibacteria > Vicinamibacterales > Fen-181 > JARKSS01. Next base: position 3,738 of record JARKSS010000181.1, on the reverse strand, counting down.
GGGCGAGTGGGCGGTTGACGATCCGCGGGTGGTGCCGCCGCCCAAGGACCGCGTCTACACCGAGATGGAGGCGCTGATCCAGCACTTCCTGCTCCACTCCCAGGGCTTCCTCGTTCCTCGCGGCGAGGCCTACGTGCCGGTCGAGGGGCCGCGCGGCGAGCATGGCTGCTACGTGGTGTCGGACGGGGGCAACCGGCCGTGGCGCGTCAAGATGCGCTCGCCCTCGATGCTCGCCTGCCAGGCGCTCCACGAGATGATCGTGGGCGGGATGATCGCCGACGTGATCGCCGTCATCGGCTCGATCGACGTCGTCATGGGGGACGTGGACCGGTGACCTTCCACCCCGAGATGCGCTACGAGGAGGGCCTGCACGTCTCGCGGCGCGAGCGGCGCGACGAGGGAGAGCCCTTCGCCTTCACGCCCGAGAACCGGCAGCGGCTCGAGGCGATCGCCTCGCACTACCCGCCCGAGCACCGCCGCTCGGCCGTCATCCCCGCGCTGTACCTCGTGCAGGACCAGCAGGGGTACGTCACGGCTTCGGCCATCCGCCACGTCGCCTCGGTGATCGGCTGCACCGAGGCCGAGGTGGACGACGTGGTGACCTACTACGCGATGTTCTTCCGCAAGCCGGTGGGGCGCTACGTGATCCAGGTGTGCCGCACGCTGTCGTGCGCCCTCCGGGGCGCCGAGCGCGTCGCCGCCGAGCTGAAGCGGGCGCTCGGCGTCGAGGTGGGGCAGACCGACCCGACCGGGACCTTCACGCTGATGGAGATGGAGTGCCTCGGGGCGTGCGACCGCGCGCCGGTCGTGATGGTGAACAACGAGCTGTGGCACGAGTGCCAGTCGCCCGACCAGGTGGGCGCGATGCTGGACGGCCTGCGCGAGAAGGGGCCCGCCGCGCTCACGGGCTGCCACCTGGAGGTTGAGAAGAAGCGGGGACCAGCAGGCCCCTGACGATCGCGACACCCGCAATTGCCCAATGTAACCAACGGTCATCAACTGACAGCTGAGAACCAAGAACCAAGAGCCAAGAACTGACAACTGACAACTGACAACCAACGGTCGCATGGATCCCGTTCTCACCTCGCACATCCGCGAACCCAACGGCCACACGCTCGAGGCATACCTTCGCCGCGGGGGATACAGCGGCCTGCGCAAGGCGCTCAGCCTGCCGCCCGGCGAGGTGATCGAGATGGTGAAGGCCTCGGGGTTGCGGGGCCGGGGGGGAGCGGGGTTTCCCACCGGGATGAAGTGGCAGTTCGTCCCGAAGGATTCGCCGAAACCGAAGTACCTCTGCTGCAACGCGGACGAGAGCGAGCCGGGCACCTTCAAGGATCACGTCCTGATGGAGCGCAACCCGCACCTATTGCTCGAGGGGTGCGCCATCGGCTGCCACGCGATCGGGGCCAAGGTCGCCTACATCTACATCCGCGGCGAGTTCTACCACGTGCAGCGGGTGCTCGAGGCCGCCATCGAGGAGGCGCGGGCCGCCGGCTTCTTGGGCCGCGACATCCTGGGGAGCGGCTTCGACTGCGAGATCTACGTCCACCGGGGCGCCGGCGCGTACGAGGCCGGCGAGGAGAGCGCGCTGCTCGAGTCGCTCGAGGGGAAGCGCGCGCAGCCCCGCATCCGGCCGCCGTTCCCGGCCGTCGTCGGGCTGTACGGCTGCCCGACCGCCATCAACAACGTCGAGACGCTGTGCAACGTCCCGCTGATCCTGACGCACGGGCCCGAGTGGTTCGCCTCGCTCGGCCCCGAGAAGAACGGCGGGCCGAAGCTGTACTGCATCAGCGGCCACGTCGAGAAGCCGGGCGTGTACGAAGCGTCGATGCACGTGACGCTGCGCGAGCTGATCTACGGGTACGCCGGCGGGATCCGCGGGGGGCGGGCCCTGAAGGCGGTGATCACGGGCGGTTCGTCCACGCCGGTGATCCTGCCCGGCCAGATCGACGCCCAGGCCAGTTTCGACGGCCTGCTGAAGGCGGGATCGATGCTGGGGTCCGCGGCGATCATCGTGATGGACGACACGACCTGCATGGTCTGGCTTGCCGAGAACCTGCTCCACTTCTACCGGCACGAGTCGTGCGGGAAGTGCACCCCGTGCCGGGAGGGCACCGACTGGCTGCTGAAGATCCTCCACCGGATCGAGGCGGGCGACGGGTCGATGCGCGACATCGACCTGCTGCTCTCCGTCTCGCGCAACATCGGCGGCAAGACGCTGTGCCCGTTCGGCGACGCCGCGATCGCGCCGGTGGTGAGCACCATCCAGCATTTCCGCCACGAGTACGAGGCGCACGTGCGCGAGGGGCGCTGCACGTGCCCGGCCGAATGGAGGGAGATGGGGAACCGGGGGCCGGGGGCCCGGGCGTGAGCCGATGTCGCTGACTGTCATCGTCCAGATCGCGCTGGTGTTCGTCGTCTTCACCGCGCTCCTGCTGTCGGCCGCGGCGGCCGTGTACGCGGAGCGGAAGGTGGCGGCTTCCATCCAGCAGCGCGAGGGCCCGAACCGGGTCGGGCCGGGCGGCCTGCTGCAGCCGTTCGCCGACGTCATCAAGCTGATGTTCAAGGAATCGCTCCGCCCGGCGGGGGCCGACCGGTTCCTGTTCGTCGCGGCGCCGGTGATCTCGGCGGCGGCGGCCTTCGCCGCCTTCGCGGTGGTCCCCTTCGGCGCCTCGACCACGCTCTTCGGCCTGCTCGACGAGCCGGTGCGGCTGCAGGTGGCCGACGTGAACGTCGCGGTGCTGGTGGTGTTCGCCATCGCCTCGATGAGCGTGTACGGCATCGTGCTGGCGGGCTGGAGCTCGAACAGCAAGTACTCGCTGCTCGGGGCGCTGCGGTCGGCGTCCCAGATGATCAGCTACGAGCTGTCGTACGGGTTGTCGCTGGCGTCGGTCCTGCTGCTGGGCAACTCGCTGTCGCTCACCGAGATCGTGAACGCGCAGGCCGGCACCTGGTTCGGCATCATCCCGAAATGGTTCGTCGTCCTGCAGCCCGTGGGGTTCCTGGTCTACGGGATCTCGGGCATCGCCGAGACCAACCGGGCGCCGTTCGACTTCCCGGAGGCCGAGCAGGAGCTGGTCGCGGGCTATCACACGGAGTACTCGGGGATGCCGTTCGGCATGTTCTTCCTGGCCGAGTACATCAACATGGTCACCGTTTCGGCCGTGGCCACCAACCTGTTCCTCGGAGGCTGGCACGGGCCGCTGCTGCCCGAGTCGCTCGGGTGGATCTGGTTCCTGCTCAAGGTGGCGGCGCTGATGTTCGTCTACATCTGGATACGGTGGACGTTGCCCCGGTACCGCTACGACCAGCTGATGCAGTTCGGGTGGAAGGTCCTGCTGCCGGTGGCCGTGCTGAACCTCCTGGTGACGGCCGCGGGGGTGGTCTACTTTGGCGCCTGAGACACTCCTCTTCTACGCGCTCGGCGCGGTCGCGGTGGCGGCCTCGCTGCTGGTGGTCGGGCAGCGCAACCCGATGTACAGCGTCATGCTGCTCATCGTGTCGTTCCTGGCGCTGGCGGGGCTCTACATCCTGCTCGACGCCCCGTTCCTGGCGGTGATCCAGATCATCATCTACGCCGGCGCCATTCTCGTTCTCTTCCTCTTCGTCGTGATGCTCCTGAATGCCGAAAGGGAGCAGGAGGCGCGCCCCCCGCTCGGCACGGTGACCGGGCCGCGGCGCGCCGGCGTCGTGCTCGGCGCGATCCTGGTGGCCGAGTTGGGGTGGGCGATCTGGCAG
>JARKSS010000177.1 GCA_029974175.1 Vicinamibacterales bacterium | reverse complement strand
ACAAGTTCTGGTTCGCCTGCCTGATGGTGCTCTTCGTGCCCGGGCTGCTCGCCTTCGTCTTCGGCTACTTCGCCTTCCGCAGCCGCGTCACGGGGTTCTATCTCTCGATCATCACCCAGTCGCTGACCTACGCCCTGCTGCTGGCCTTCTTCCGCAACGAGATGGGCTTCGGCGGCAACAACGGCCTCACCGACTTCCGCGACGTGCTCGGCTTCAGCCTGTCGGCCGACACGACGCGGGTGTCCCTCTTCGTGCTCTCGGGGCTTGCGCTCGCCGGGGGGCTGGTGCTCGGCCGGTGGGTCACCACGGCGAAATTCGGCAAGGTGCTGGTGGCGGTGCGTGACGCGGAGAGCCGGACGCGGTTCATGGGCTACCGCGTCGAGCACTACAAGCTCTTCGTCTTCACCGTTTCGGCGATGCTGGCCGGGATCGCCGGGGCACTCTACGTGCCGCAGGTCGGGATCATCAACCCGAGCGAATTCTCGCCGGCAAACTCGATCGAGATCGTGATCTGGGTGGCGCTCGGCGGCCGGGGCACGCTGGTCGGGGCGGCACTCGGGGCGCTGATCGTCGCGGCGGGCAAGAGCTGGCTGACCGCGAACTTTCCGGAGATCTGGCTTTTCGTCCTCGGCCTCGCCTTCGTGCTGGTGACGATCTTCCTGCCGAAGGGCGTGCTCGGCCTCTTCGACCACCTCGGCCGGAAGAAGGCCAAGCCGGTGCCCGAAGCGCAACCCGAGCCGGCGGAGTGAGCCCGATGCAGGAAACCCAGCTCTACCTTCAGGACGTGCACCGGGCCTTCGATGGCTCCAAGGCGATCAACGGCCTCTCGATCGCCATAGCCAAGGGCGAGATGCGGGCGGTTGTCGGGCCGAACGGCGCCGGCAAGACCACGATGCTCGACATCATCACCGGCAAGACCCGTCCCGACACCGGGCGCGTGGTCTGGGGCGCCGACCTCGACCTGACGAAACTCGACGAGGCCGACTGCGCCCGTCTCGGCATCGGCCGGAAGTTCCAGAAGCCGACGGTGTTCGAGACGCTGACGGTCGAGGAAAACGTCATGCTCGCCCTCGCCAACAAGCGCGGGGTCGGGGCGACGCTGTTTCACAAGCTCTCGGGCGGCGAGGCGAAGAAGATCACCGAGC
>JARKSS010000167.1 GCA_029974175.1 Vicinamibacterales bacterium | reverse complement strand
GACGGAAGAGCGCGGCGTCGATGGCGCAGTTGCCCGTCAGCACGTCACGGAAGGTGAAGCGATGCCCGGGCTGCCGCATCTCCGCGAACATCGCCTCCCACCAGTTGCGGAGCGCTGCCGCAAAGAACCCGGTCGCCACGGCCGGCAGGGCTGGCAGGTGTCCGACCGTCAGCGAGGCGCCGCGGCGGTGCGCCTCGAGGTGCGCGCGCACGAGCGCTGGCGACGCTTCGATGTCGTCGTCGAGGAACAGCAGGACCGGCGCGCGGGCCGCTGCGGCCCCCGTATTGCGGGCGGCGGACGCGCCCCGTCCCCGGTTTGGAAGCACGCGCAAGGCGAACCCCGGCCCGTCGGCCGCCCGGGCGAGGGGCAGTTCGCGGCTCCCGTCGTTCACGACCACGACCTCGAAGTGGCCGGCCGGGACGTCCTGCCGGCTCAGCGAGCGAAGCGTCCGGATGAGCGACTCGGGCCGGTCGCGTGTGGGGATGACGATCGTGACGGCGGGAGAGCCACCGTTCATCGGCGTCGGAGCGTCGCCTGCCGGCGTGACGAGAGGTAGGCGCGCGGCCCGGCCAGGCAGCCGCGCCACTCGGCGGCCAGGAGGCCGAGCGGAAGCCGCCCCGGGCGGCCCGCGAGCGCGCGCGCCAGCTCGGGAAGCTGGCCGTAACGAAGCCAGGCCGCCGCCTGTTTGAACACGCCGTACTCACGCCCTTCGACCAGCGCCCTGGTCCACATCGCGTAGACGCCGGTGCCGTAGCCGCGCAGTGTCTCGCGCAGCTCTTCCATGGTGCGCCGGTGGCGGTGCCAGCTGAGCGCCGCCGGGTCGTAGACGATTCGAAAGCCCGCCGCGAGAATGCGCGAGAACATCTCGTGGTCACCGCCCGAACGTGTCGGAGTCCCCCCGTCCAGCGCTTCGTCGAACTCGCCCACCAGGTCGAGAACCGAGCGCCGCAGCGCCATGTTGGCGCCCGCACCCACCCGCCCGACCGCGAGAGGGCTCGACCGTACGCCATCGAACACGCGCCGTTCGAAACCCCTGCCGAAGGGCGAGTAGGCCTCGAACAGCTCCTGCGCCTCGGTCTCGAGCTCGACCGGCATCGTGAGGCCCGTGACGCAAAGGACGCGCGGGTCGCCGAAGTTGCGAATCAGCGACCGCAGCCACCCGCGATCGACGACCGCGTCGTCGTCGGTGAACGCGACCAGATCGTGACGCGCCTCGCGGAGCGCCCGGTTGCGCGCGGCGTTCAATCCCCCTTCGTCCTGGCAGACGTAACGGACGCCGGGGAAGCGCTCGACCGTTTCGCGCGTTCGTGGTGTCGAGGGACGGTTGTCCACCACGACGACGTCCAGCGGTACAGGCGAAAGGGCCGACACGGCGGCCAGGCAGCGGACGAGGTCGTCGGGACGCTCGCGGGTGCAGACGGCCACGGTCACGTCGGGGCGCTGCGGCGGAGGCTCCGCCTCGTCCCAGCCGAGCCCGTCGCGCAGCCACACCTTCCAGAAACCCGGCCCGGCCCACCGGGCGAGCGCGCGTTCGAGGCGTTCGGCTTCGATCGCTCCGTTCTCGACGGGCAGAGTCAACTGGCCGACCGGCCGCCCGGCCCATCGAAGCAGCAGCAGGGCGCGCCTTTGGCCACCCGGCACTCGAAGGCCCATAGGCCGGTCTTTCAACTCCAGGTCGATGACAGCCGTGGCCGTGAGGGATTCGCCACGGTCAGCTGTGCAAGGGCCTTGCCGAGGCGGGCACAGGGGCCGCCTGCGTGAGGAGTGACACAGGCCCTCTGCGCCGGGCGATCAGGCCTTCCTGAGCGGTACGCCTCCTGCAGGAGACGCGGGAGGAGGAAGTGACATGCTGTTTACGATCGCTGCGATCCTGTTGGTGCTGTGGCTTCTCGGTTTTGCGACCGGAACCGTGGGAAGCATCATCCACATCGTGCTGGTGATTGCGCTCGTGCTGTTCCTGGTCGGATTGGTCAGTGGCCGCCGCACCGTTGTCTGAGTGAGGCCGGCCGTGCGCAGCCGCAATGCCATCCAGCGCGCGCGACCCGCTGCGAAGCGGGGTGCGGTCCCTGGCCTCGCCCGCCCGGGTGGGAAGCGAGGTTCCAGGGACCCGGTCGAGCCTTACCCGCCTGTGACCCTTGCCCTCGCCAACATGGCGGCCGACGTGCCGGCCGTCTCGTCGTACATCCGCACGAAGCGCTGCGGCTCGGGTGCCTGGTAGGTTTGGAGGTTCCTCGCCCACCGGAAGCCGACCGGCTGGTACCACAGTTCCGCCTCGACGGTGAACGGTCCCTGCGCCCCGCCCAGATCTATCGCCAGCCGCACCCGGTCTGATCCACCCTGAAAGTCCCCATCGTCGGACGCCGATCCGCGCACGGCAATGTCGGGAACCGCAGTGACCTTGTCGAAGCCACGGGGCAGGAGCCGGTTGTCTTTCAGGTACCTCACGCCCTGGAGCAGCCCGGTCGTGACGGCTCCCGTCTGGTCGGCCATGATCGCCTCGTAGACCTGCACCTCGCTCTCGGCGGTGATCTCGCGGTAGTGCGGCTCGTAGCGCAAGGGATCGGCGTCGTTGTCGTTTCCGCGGATCGCGCCGTTCGGCTCGAGGGCACCCGACTCGAACACCACGCGGCCGTTCCCGTCGCGCACGGTGAGGTGCAACCACACCCGCCGCGACGGATAGGCGGTCGGCAGCTTGTGCCCGCCAAGGTTTTGGACCAACACCTCGGTCGTCAGGTGGCCGTTGGCCATCTCGATCGGGCCGACGGCCAGGGTGGCGGCGTCGGTTTCGAGGTAATCGGCCGAGCGGCGGCTGGCCACGTCAAGCTCCTGGGGCAGGGCGGTTACGCCGAGATACGCCCGGTAACGGTTCAGGAGGCGGGGGGCAAAGAAGTTGGCGCCGCGGAACTCGTGCCGCGAAAGGCTGGGGCGCATCTCGCCCAGCGTGGAGCTGATCGCCACCGGCCCCTTGACGGCAGGCATGTGGCACGACTGGCAGGTGCGCTCCCCGGCAAACGCGCTGTGCCGCCATTCGAGGTACGGGACCTGCTCTGGCAGCTCGCCAACCACTTCGCCGTCCTTGCCGAGCGCGTGCGTGTACAGCGTGTGGCACGTCGCGCACATCTCCGACGTGTTCAGGTGATCGGCGCGGGTGGGCGTGAACTCGGCTGCGGAACGCATGAGCGCCGCGAGGCCCGGCTTCACGTCGAAGGGACCGTAGGCCGCCCGCTGCCCGAACGGCACGGCGGTGTCGATCACGTACCCACCCGTGAAACTGTCGCGCGTCCCCAGCTTCTCGGGCATCACCTGGTGGCAGAGGGTGCACGAAACGCCGTCGGCCGCGAGCAGGTTGTCGGGTGTCTGCCCGCTCCCGATGGGCAAGTGCGCGAACACCGCCCCCCGGCCGCCGGCGGCGCGGGCGTCGTAGGTGGTCATCGGCATGTGGCAGATGGAACACTCGTGTTCGATCTGCGCCTGGGCCTCGGGATGGTCGAGGATCTCGCGCCGCACGGCACCCTGCCAGTAGGGGTCGCGCGATGCGTTCGCCATCATCGACGCCCGCCACTCGGTGCCGATGGACACGTCTTCGCCGCCTGGTCCCGTCAGCTGGTTGTGGCACGACTGGCAGAAGTCGGCGGTGCGGAACAGGGGAGATCCCGGGCGAGACGGGCCGGCAGGGGCCTGCCCCAGGAGCAGCGGCGTGGCGGCCAGGAGGATCGCGAGGCTGGTGGCGAACATCGTGCGGCGCATGGGTTTCCTCCCTCCTACCACCCGCCCGCCAAGGGGCCGTCGAACCAGTCCCAGAGCAGGTAGAAGATCAGCTGCGTGCGACGCCCCCCGCGGTGGCTGACCGGCACGCGCACGCCGACGTTGGCCATGATGTGCTGTCGCGTGCTCAGCGTGACCTGCATCTGCGGTACGACGTCCCAGTACGTGGGCCGGTTTCCTTCCAGCTCGCGGAAGCCGAGGAACTCCACCATCGGCGACCACGTCCGGCCGTAGACGTTCTGGCTGAAGCTCCTGCCGAACGTCGTCCGCCAGAAGGCTTCCTTGTCCGCCTTCCTTGAGTCGCTGGGGATCTCGACGCCCCCCTGGAACTGCAGGAACGCGTCACCGGGGAGAATCTGCCCGAAGGTGACGAAGGGTTCGAAGACGGTGTAGCCCTTGCCGAACCCGTCCTTCTCGTCGCCCGTGGGGAGCACGACTTCACCCGTGACGCTGAAGATCGAGCCCTTGCGGTGATCGTGGTAGAGCGAGCGCTTGAACCCGAACGCCACGTCGCCAATGCCGTTCACCCAGCCCGCGCCCGAGTCCCTGAAGCCGTAGGGCACGACGATCTCGACCTGGCTGCGGGCGCCGAGGCGCTTTTCGTAGACCAGCTTGTTGGCGACCGAGGTTCCTCCCTCAGGCGTGACGGCCGTCGTGAGCACCGCCTCGTCCTCGGGGAACGCCTTCTCGGTGACGAGCGGCCGCGGGAGGTTCAGCTCGCCGCGAGGCCAGGCTTCGTCGGCACAGAAGCCGCGGACGTACGTCAACGCCGCCCGCATCTCTTCAGGCGTGAGCGCGTCGCGGAAGGCGGGCATCAGCTTGCTGAACGCCCGCGCGGGCCCGCCGTCCGACACGACGGCCAGCCAGTCGGCGTCGGGCTCGCGCGTGGCGAACGAGCAGTCGGTGAAGTCGGGCACGGGCACGTCGAAGCCGAGCGTCGGCTGCGGTACGCCGGTGCCGTGCGGCCCATGGCAGTTCAGACACGCGGCGCGGTACACCTGTTCCGGTGTGCGCGCCGGCGCACCAGGGCCCTGTCGCGGCACGGCGGCCAGTGGCACCCAGAGCAGCAGCAGGGCGAGCGGCGGCACGGCGATGACCGCAGCGCCGAAACGGGATCGTCGTGGCGTCGTCGAAGTCATAGACGGACTCCGGATCTGCCGAGGGTCGGCACTCAGCGTGGGAGGGGGCGGCTGGGGAGATGGCGACGCAGCCGACACAGACTCTAGCACGAGTCGGCGCGCGCGGATGCGGGTCCCTGATACACTGCCGGCGATGTCTCGCCTCGTCGTCCTTGCCGGTCCACCCGGCTGCGGCAAGACCACCGTCTGCCGGCGGCTTGCCGACGCGGCACGCGCCGCGGGCTGGCGTGTTGCCGGAATCCTCTCTCCGGGCACGCCCGACGACCCGTCGGGCCGCCAGGCGCGCCTGGTGGTCGATCTCGCGACGGGCACGGCGCGAGAGCTGGGGCGCCGCGTGAGCCGCGACGACGCCTGCTGCTGGGCCCTCGACGAGGAGGCGCTCGCG
>JARKSS010000164.1 GCA_029974175.1 Vicinamibacterales bacterium | reverse complement strand
CTTGCCCTTCTCCTGCCGGTCGACGTGCTTCTGGAAGCTCGTGCGGATCCAGCCGCGATGCTCGGGGATGTGAACGAAGTCGAAGAAGTGCACTTCCTTCATCGGCGGCAGGAACACGCCGGGATGCTGGCGCAGCATCCGGTCGAGCCAGGTGGTGCCGGCCTTCTGGGCCCCGATGCAGAGAAAGTCTGGCGCTGGCATTCCCGCGTCCTGTCCCGTCAGCGGCCGACGAAGGGGATCGTTTCGTAGGCCTCGATGAATTGGCGCATCCGCGGCAGCGCCGCCACCGCCTCGCGGTCCATGTCGAGCGGTCGCTCCGGCGAGCGGTTCCTGCGCTCCAGCGAGACCGTCTCGCCGACATGGGCACAGAGGGCCTCCAGCAGCAGGCCGAGATCCTCGTAGCGGTAGAAGCGCATCGGCGCCGGGGCGCCGGCCGATGTCATGCACCACTTGACCGACACCGGTACCCGCGCCCGTGGGCTCGCCCGGCCGTCCCATTCCTCGGCGAAGCGCGAGAAGGGGATGTCCCCGGTATAGGGCTCGCCGGAGCGGCGGGCGGCGGGGCGCGAGCGGTAGCGGTACCAGCTGGCGAGCGCGTCGACCGGATGGCGCACCGCGCCGTAGATCGTGCAGCCCTGGCGCTGGAAATAGTCGCCGAACACCTCGGTCATCCGGTCGTAGTTCAGGTGCTTCCACTTCGGCGAGCCGCCGGTGCGGATGTCGGCGAAGCGTTCGAAGGCGGCTTCGAGCGCCGTCGTCCCCGACTTGGGGTTGCTGAGCAGCACGAAGCCCTTCTCGACCGAGGCAAGCATCAGATCACGTAGCCGAAGTTCCGGAGGTCGTCGGCGAAGAGCTTCGCCCCCATCGCGCGGATCTCGTCGTCGATCACGTCCTCGTAGCGCCAGGGCGGCGGCGGGCCCTCGTTCATCCGCGGCGTGGCGAAGTCGCGGGTGACGCCGGCGAGGCCGAGCACCGCGTCCATGCCGGCGTCGAACCGCTCGACCTTGCCGATGAAGTCCGGCCGCCGCCAGCGGTCGGAGCCGGCCAGCACCACCGACTGCGGGCTCCAGTGCGGATCGCGGCGGATGTCGTTCTTCCGGTCGACCGAGTCCTGCGAGAAGCGCAGGAAGCGCTTGAAGTTCTCGCGGTGCAGCTCCAGCGACGGCGCCTCCTCGAACTTCGCGCCATACTGCCGGGCGATGTACTGCCGGACCTTGCCGAACGAATAGATCGAGGTGAAGTGGATCTTCTCGTTGAAGCAGGAATAGGACCGTTTCAGCGGGTGGCGCACGAAGGTGAAGACGAGGTCGGTCTTCAGCCGGGCCGCCACCGCCTCGGGGTGGATCTTCCAGTGGACCAGCAGGTCCTTGCGGCCGTGGATGGTCAGCGGGTCGTCGATGAAGGCGCCGGTGTCGAGGCGCACCATGAGGTTCTTGATCGTGGTGCAGCCGCTCTTGGGCATGTTGATATAGACGAGGGGCTTCGCCACCGAGGCGAGGAAGCCCGCGGGCCGCGCGCCCTCGTCGCCCGGCCCCTTCGGCCGGCCGCCGCCCGCCTTGCCGCCCTTCGCGGCCGCCCTGAGCCCGCCGAGCCGCTCCCGCACCTCCTCGATCATCCTGCCCCCTGGGACCGCCTGCCTGCCGCCTCCCGTCTATATGCGCGACGGGAGCAGGTCAAACGGGGGCGGCCGGACGGCGGGCGGGGCAGGCATTGCCAAGCCTCCGGGCGCGCCGCAGGGTGCCGCCCATGGATGCCCACCCCGACGCCCCTCCCGCTACAGGCCCGGATGCGGGTCCCGACGTGGGCCTGCCGACGCTGACCGTCGCGGTCTCGACCCGCGGGACCCGTGCGCTCGGGCTCGACCCGGAGGCCTGGCCGGTGGTGCCGGGGGTCGACTATCTCGTGCTGGTGCAGGAGCCTGACGCCGACCCGCGCCTCGCCCCGGCGCTGGCCCGGCTGGC
>JARKSS010000159.1 GCA_029974175.1 Vicinamibacterales bacterium | reverse complement strand
GACACGCAAGACGCTTGTTGCCGGCACAGCGCTCGAGCGTCAGCCGCGCGTAGCGGCTGCCCCACGCGCGCATCGTCTCCTCCCGGTTGAGCGAGGGCAGGAGCACCTCGCCGTAATCGCCGCGGACGACCGCGGGCAGATCCTCGAGCGTGATCCGGTCCGAGCGCGCGAGCGCCACCGCTCCCTCGACCAGGCGCTCCAGCTCACGCACGTTGCCCGGCCACTCGTACGCGCGCAAGGCCTCTTCGGCGGCCTTGGTCAGCGACAGGTTGCGGCCGCCCCGGTCGCGCGAGAGGAAGTACTGCACCAGCTCGGGGATGTCCTCGCGCCGGCTGCGAAGCGGGGGAACGTGCACTTCGAGGCCGGACAACCGGTAATAGAGGTCGGCTCGGAAGACGCCGCGCGCCGCGAGGCCGCGCAGCGACCGGTTGGTGGCCACCACGATGCGGGCATCCACCCGCCGGCTGGCGTGTCCGCCCACGCGCTCGACCGTCGGGTCCTGGATGACGCGCAGCAGCTTCGCCTGCGCCGCGGGCGCCAGGTCGGAAACCTCGTCGAGAAACAGCGTGCCGCCATGCGCGTACTCGAACTTCCCCCGCCGCCCGCGCACGCCGGTGGCCGTGCGGTCTTCGATGCCGAACAGCTCGGCCTCGAGCAGCGTGTCCACGATCGCCGCGCAGTTCACCGCGACGAACGGCCCGTGGCGGCGCGCGCTCAGCGCGTGTATCTGCCGCGCCACCAGCTCCTTGCCGGTCCCCGACTCGCCCTCGATGAGCACGGTGAACGAGGTCGAGGCCACCCGCGCAATGTGCTCGCGCAGCCGGCGCATCGCCGGGCTGTCCCCGATCAGGCCGCCCGGCACCACCTCGAGGCCGTTTTGCCCACCCGGCACGGCTGCCAAAGGGGGCCCGCCCGCACTGCTCATGACCGCCCCTCCTCTTGAATGCCCCCGGCGCGCCTGCTTCAAGTGATATGCCAGCCAACAGGCTTCCGGATCCGATGAAGTCGCACCAGGTCCGGCTCGCGTCGGGCATTCCGTCACGGGTAGGCCGTTCCCGTGAGCTGCGTGGCCAATCCCCGCGGGTAGCGGCTACCCAGGCCAGGCCGCCTTGGGTCGGGCCTCGCGCAGCAGCTCAATCTCCAGGCGCCGCGAGAAGCGCAATCCCGCGAGGTAGCGGGGTCCTTCGGTGGCGAGAGCGCACACCCGGACGTGCACGACCGATGCGGCGACGGACCACTGCCATCCCGGGCCGGAGAGGACGAGGTCGACCCGTCCGCCCGGGACGAGGCGAACGGGGGCATCGACACGCGCTCCCCCGGCCGAAACGTCGCAGACAAGAACGTCGGGGCCCGGGCGCAGGCGGGCCGCCGACAGCCACATGCAGTCCTGGGCCTGCCAGCGCCGGGCCTTCCGGCGTTCGCGGATCATCGTGGCTGCCACCCGGCAAGGGCGGGATTGAACTCCAGCACACGCACGCGGCCGGTGGCGCCGAGCACCCGCACGGCAAGCTGGCGCTGCCCTCGACCGACGATGTACAGCGTTCCCGGGGTGCAGGTACCCGTGGGACTAAACGAGACCATCCGGCTGCGGCCGAAGCGGATCGGGTCGCGGTTGTCGAACGGCTCCCCCGCGTCAATCGGGCCCACCCCCTCGGCAATGCCGAAAGTGACGCCGGGGAACTGCTCATCGAGCCGCTCCCCGGCGCGGAGAGGGGGATCGATCCCGCTCAACACCTGGGCGGTGCGGACGCCGTCGCCGTTGCCGTCGGCGACCATGGTGTACCGGAAGCCGGCCGCCTCGGGCTCGAACCGGATCGCGACGTTGACGTGGCGCCTGAGGGCTTCGGTGCGGGCCACGTCGAGGAGCGCGGCCACGTAGTCGGCCGCGCTCAGCGCCCGGATGGCGTCGCGGGCGCCGAAGGCGGTGGGGGCCGCCATCCCGGCCATCAGCGCCGCCAGGGCCAGCGTGACCACGAGCTCGGCAAGCGAGTACCCCGCGCGCATCCTTCCTCCAGTGGGAAGAGGGAGGCGAAGGGCGTTCCACCGGCATCCGCCTTCGCCTCGCGTCGCCCGGCATTGACTGGCAGGCGGAAACCCGTGCTACTTCGGCGCGCCGCTGCCGGTCTTCACGGGGCCCACCGTGACGAGCGGCTTCAGCTTCAGGAAGTTCTTCTCGCCGATGCCGCGCACGTTCATCAGCTCTTCGACTTTCTTGAACCCGCCGGCCTTCTGGCGGTACTCGATGATGCGGGTGGCCATCGCGCGGCCGATGCCGGGCAGGCCGTCGAGCTGCTCGACGGTGGCGGTGTTGAGGTTGACCGGGGTGGCCGCGGGAGCGGTCTTCGAGGCGGCGGGTGGCGCCGCCTGCCCCGGCGCCTGCGCCAACGAGGCGGCGGGCACCAGCAACAGCACGGCGAACATCAGGGCGGCGAGGCGGTGCGGTCGTGACATGGCGCTCCTCCAGTGTGAGTGCGGGCCGGTTGCGGGCCGGCATGAGGGCCCCGGCGCGGCAACGCCACGCTGACGGAGGTCTGGACGCCCGCGCGGGCTCCTGCCGGGACCGCCCGGAGGCACGGCAAGCGGCGGACCGTGATGGGCGGCAATCGCCCGTCGTTCGAACGGGTTGAAACTTCGGAAGATAGAGGAGAGGATGCGGTGCCGGCGCGGGGACGGCCCTCCCCCACGCGCCTGGGCGGCTACCGGCGTTACCGCCTTGCCGTCGACCGGGGAGAAAAGAGTGAACCCCCGTTTCCGCGACGTGCCCGGCCGGGATGCAACGGGAAGGGGGCGGGCAGGGACGAAGAATAGCGCGTGGAACGGAGAACAGCTACCGGGCTGCGTTGCCGATCTTCTGCTGGTCGCGATACCACGCCAGGGTGCGCGCCAGGCCTTCCTCGAACGACACGGTGGGCACGTAGCCGGTCAGGCGCTGTGCCTTCTCGATGTCGGCCTGGGAGTCGCGGACGTCGCCCGGGCGCTCATCCTCGTAGATCGCCTCGGCCCGGCGCCCCACCAGGTCGCCCAGCACCTGCAGCAGCCGGTTCAGAGAGATCCGGCCCCCGGTGGCCACGTTGAACATCTCGCCGCCAATCCCCGGCGTGTGGCACGCGCGCAGCACGCCGTCCACCACGTTCGCCACGTAGGTGAAATCGCGCGTCTGCTCGCCGTCGCCGTAGATCGTCGGCCGCCGGCCGTCCACCAGGGCGCTGATGAAGAGCGAGATCACCCCCGAGTACGGCGACGAGGGATCCTGGCGGGGTCCGAACACGTTGAAGTACCGGGTGGTCACCGTCTCGAGGCCGTAGAGCCGGGTGAACATCGCCATGTACTGCTCCCCGACCAGCTTCTGGAGCGCGTACGGCGAGAGCGGGGCAGCCGGCATCTCCTCGTGCTTCGGGAGCGCGGGGGCGTTGCCGTAGGCCGACGAAGACCCGGCGTACACGACGCGGCGAACGCCCTCGTCGCGGGCGGCCACCAGCACGTTCAGCGTCGCGTCCACGTTGGCACGGTTCGACGTGATCGGGTCGCTGACCGACCGCGGCACCGAAGGAATCGCCGCCTGGTGGAGCACGTAGTCCACCCCCTTCACGGCCCGGCGGGCCACCTCGAGGTCGGCCAGGTCGCCCTCGATGAACTCGACCGAGGGCAGGTGCGCAAGGTTCGCCAGCTTGCCGGTTGACAGGTTGTCCACGACGCGGACGCGGGAGCCGCGCCGGATGAGTTCTTCGGCGAGGTGCGACCCGATGAAGCCGGCGCCGCCGGTAACGAGATAGTAGGACATAGACAAGACGGAGAACGGGGAACCGACTACGGGAGAACGTCAGACGGACACGAGCGAACCGGGACCGCCTGCCGGCCCGCCGCAGGCGCACGAGCCTCGCGGGCGCCTGGCGAAGGCGGACCCGGGCCGACAACGAAGAGGCCGCAGAACAGCCGTAAGCCGAATTCTGTTTCCGCCTTCGCCCGGCTGAGGCCGGGCTCCGGCGGACGACGATCATTCCTCTAGCCCCGCCATTGCTGGCGGGATCCAGCGACCAACCCGGAGGCTGCCGCCCCCGCCGCGGCCCCGGCGAACCGGGGCGTTGGCGAAGGCGTCGGACGGGCCGTCCTGGTGGCGCCTCCCTATTCGGTCTTGCTCCGTGCGGGGTTTTGCCTGCCACCCACGTTACCGTGCGCGGGACCGGGCCGGTCCCGCGGTCCGCCTTCGCAACGGCCGGGAATCCCGGCCGTTGCTTCGGCGAGACGGCGCGGTGCGCTCTTACCGCACCTTTTCACCCTTACCCGCCTTCGCCCTCGACCCTTCCACCGCTCGGGCTCCGGCCGGAAAGCCCCTTAGGGCTTGCCCGGCGTACCCTCAGCAATGTGAAGCGTCGAGAGCGAAGGCCGGCGGTGTGTTTTCTGTGCCACTTTCCTTCAGGTCACCCTGACCGGGCGTTACCCGGCGCACTGCCCTGCGGAGTTCGGACTTTCCTCCCCCCGGCGGCGTCTCCCCGGGCGCGGACGCCCAGGGACGGCCGCCGGGCGGCGATCGTCTGGCTGTTCTGCGGCCAACTTGTCAAAGAGCGTTTCGCCGGCACCTGCCCTCGCGTCGCCTGGCCTCCCGTCGGCGCGGCGGGCGGGGCGGCGTCGTTACCCGTCGATCTCCTGCGCGATCTTGTAGAACTCGAGCTTCTTGTACAGGTTGCTGCGCGGCGTCCCGATCACCTCGGCCGTGCGGGAGATGTTCCAGTTGTTCTCGCGCAGCTTCTGCACCAGGAAGTTGCGCTCGGACAGCTCCTTGAACTCGCGCAGCGTCTCGGGCGTCCGTGGCGTGTCGGACACGCGGTGCGCAACCGTATTGTCCGGCGCGGCCGGCCGTGCGTCAACCCGCACGGACTCGGGCAGATCGCCGACGTCGATGATCTCGCCGGGCGCCATGATGATCATCCGCTCGACCGTGTTGCGCAGCTCGCGGATGTTCCCCTTCCACCGGTGGCGCTGCAGTGCGGCCATGGCGGCCGGCGTGATCTGCCGGGGCCGGAAGTTGTTCTCGCGGGCGAACAGGCTGGCGAAGTGGCGCACCAGCAGCGGGATGTCCTCGGGCCGCTCCCGCAGCGGCGGCACGTGGATCGGGATCACGCTCAGCCGGAAGAACAGGTCCTCGCGGAAGCTCCCCTTCTCGATCTCCTTCTCGAGGTCCTTGTTGGTGGCAGCGATCACCCGCACGTCCACCTTGATCGTCCGCGACGACCCGACGCGCTCGACCTCCCCTTCCTGGAGCACGCGCAGCACCTTGGCCTGCGTCTTCAGGCTCATGTCGCCGACCTCGTCGAGGAAGATCGTCCCGCGGTCGGCCTGCTCGAACTTGCCAATCTGCTTCTCGGTGGCGCCGGTGAACGAGCCCTTCTCGTGGCCGAACAGCTCCGACTCGATCAGCTCGTCCGGGATGGCGGCGCAGTTCACCTGCACGAAGCGCTCGCGCCTGCGCAGGCTGTTCCGGTGGATCGCGCGCGCGACCAGCTCCTTGCCGACGCCGCTCTCGCCCTGGATGAGGACGGTCGCGCTGGTCGGCGCGGCACGCCGGATTGCCTCGGTCACCGCGCGCAGCGCCGGCGAGTTGCCGATCATCTCGTGCTTGAGTTCGGCGGTCGCGCGCAGCTCGCGGTTCTCGGCACGCAGGCGTCCCTGCTCGAGGGCGTTGCGCACCTGCAGCAGCACGTCCTCGCGCCCGAGCGGCTTCTCGATGAAGCCGAACGCCCCCAGCTTGGCCGCCTGGAAGGCGGTCTCCCGCGTGGCGTGCCCGGAGATCATCACGATCGGCAGCATGTCGGAGATCGCCCGCAGGCGCGTCAGCGTCTCGATGCCGTCCATGCCGGGCATCTTCACGTCGAGGAAGACCATGTCTGGCGACTCGCGCTGCACCAGGGCGATCCCGTCCTGCCCGGACGGGGCCCCGAGGAACTCGTACCCCTCGTACTCGAGGATCATCTTCAGCGAATCGCGAATGGCCGGCTCGTCGTCAATGACCAGGATACGCGCGCTCACGTCGCTCCTTTGCTGCAGCTGGGTTCACACCCGTCCGTCTCACGCCGGGTCGCCGTCCTCACGCCGGGCCTGCGCCGCAGGGCTCGGCACTCACCCGCCTCAAGGCTCCACTCTCACCGTGCGGAGCGCACGCTGGCCGCTCGTCATGTGCACGAGGAAGGTCAGCACCTCGCCGGGCCGGGCACGGCTGGCGGCCCGCCGGTAGTCGGCGGCCGAGGCCACCACCTGGCGGTTGATCTCCAGGATCACGTAGCCGCGGCGGATCTCCGCGTCGTAGGCCGGGCTCAGCGGCTCGACGTGGACCACCAGCGCTCCCCGGTTGTCTCCCTTCAGCCCCAGCCGCCGCGCGATGTCGCGGTCGAGATCGCGCACGTCGAGGCCGATGGCTGAATGGGCTTCGCGCTCACGCTCGCCCGACACGCGGCGGGCGTCCTCGGAAGCTCCGCGGCCCGGCCGTTCGGCGAGCTTCACGGACAGGTCGAGCGACCGGCCGTCGCGCACGAGGCGGAGGCGGACGGCCGAACCCGGCTCGAGGGAGGACACGGTCCGGATCAGGTCCTCGTTGTTCGAGATCGCCCGGTCTTCGATCGAGACGATCATGTCGTAGGTCCGGATCCCGGCGCGGTCGGCGGGCGAGAGGGCCGCGACGTC
>JARKSS010000154.1 GCA_029974175.1 Vicinamibacterales bacterium | reverse complement strand
GCTCGAAGACATCGGACCCCGCGCCCGTGCCGCCCGGATCGGGCCCCCGGCCGTCCTCGTCATCGGGGAAGTCGCTGCCCTCCGTGACCAGTTGAAATGGTTCGAGGCGCGGCCGTTGTTCGGGCGGACGCTCGTCGTGACCCGGGCCCGCGCGCAAAGCTCGGAGTTCGCCGCGGCCCTGCGCGAGCTCGGCGCGGACGCCATCGAGGCTCCCGCGATCCAGACCAAAAGCCTCGCGGACTCGGAGGCCATGCGGGCCGCTGCGCGCGAGGCCGATCAGTACAACTGGCTCGTGTTCACCAGCGCCAACGGAGCCGAGGCCTTCTTCAGCGCCTTGGATTCCATCGGCCTGGACGCGAGGGCGCTGGCGGGTGTGCGCGCCGCCGTTATCGGCCCCGGAACCGCCGAATCCCTCCGCCGCCACGGCGTCCGCCCCGACCTCGTGCCCGAGCAGTTCGTGGCGGAGGCCCTGCTCGAGGCCCTCGAGCGCACGGAGCCTTTCACGGGCCAGCGCTATCTCGTCCCGAGGTCGGACATTGCGCGCCCCGGCCTGGTCGACGGGCTGCGAAGCCGGGGCGCCGCGGTCACCGAGGTGGCCGCCTATACGACGCTGCGCGGGGAGACGCTGCCGGAAGGGCTGGTCGAGCGTCTCGAGGCGGGGTCCATCGACCTGGTGACTTTCACGAGTTCGTCGACCGTCCGCAACTTCGCAAACGCGCTGCCCGAGGCCCGGCGGGCCGCCCTGCTGGCTCGGGTGCGGGCCGCCAGCATCGGCCCCGTCACGTCGGCCGCGTTGCGCAGCCTCGATATCCCCATCGCCGTCGAGGCCGCCGAATCGACCATCCCCGGCCTGACCGCCGCGATCGTGGCCTATTTCGCACACGCGGGAGGCCCCGCGGCATGATCGGCATCAGCAAACTCTACTGTGGCAGCGTCGAGCCCTCGGACGTGCTCCGCTATGGCCGCAAGGCGGGTGCTCTTCCGAGCCATCTGCTGCAATTCTCCGCGGACAAGAAGCCCGTGGTGGTGTGGAACTGCACGCGCCGGTGCAACCTGCGGTGCGTCCACTGTTACTCCGGCTCCACGGACCGCCAGTATGCCGGCGAACTGACCACCGACGAAGGGCTGCGCCTCATCGACGCGCTCGCCGCGTTCGGCGCGCCCGTCATCCTTTTCAGCGGGGGCGAGCCGCTGCTTCGCCCCGACTTGCCGGACCTCATCCGCCACGCTACGGGCCGCGGGCTGCGAGCCGTGATCAGCACCAACGGCACCCTCATCACACCCGACGCGGCCGCGCGTCTCAAAGAGCTCA